>DATHHO010000286.1:0-14125 GCA_035317125.1 Puia sp. | reverse complement strand
GTTGAATATTTCCAGATAATGAGATCGTTCTCCATTCCTGTCGAATATCGGCAGAACGGCATTTGCCGTGTCATGCGGCCACCAGGAGGCCGAGCCTTCGATGGCAACACCCATTTCCGCAGCGGCAGGGAGCTCGCTGGTCATTACCTCCGGCATCTTGTTCACCGGTGGCTGTTGCCAGTAGGTATAGCCGATATGCGTCTGGTCCATCATATGGTCCCATTTGCCGTCTGCCATTTCTTTATTATAATAGTGGGCAAAGATAGAGTCCTGACCGAACAGGGTCCGCACACGGTTGGCAAGGCTGTCCGTTGCTGCCCTTCCCTGTGCGGCATACAGCCTGTTCTTTCCAGCCGTGACATACAGCTCGTTCAGGTTGGCGCAGGCTTTGACGGGGTAGAGGACGAGCTGGTAGTAAGCATCCTGGTAATCTGCGGGCAGGAGCTTTCCGACCGAATCGGCCTGTTCGGACAGTCGATTATACTCCGCCGTTATATTCTCCGCTTCCCCATAGTTCAGGAGGCTGTAGGTGTCGGGGCTGAGCAACTCTGGTTTACGGCGACCGTTGAATGTTGCATACTTCGTAAGGATCTCCGCTATTGCGGCCGCATGGTCTTGTCCGAATTGTTCCGCAGCCCATTTTCTGGTGTAATCCTTTAAGCTTTCCGCAGGCCACCTTCCGGGAGACCAGGCATAGTCCAGGAAAAATTCGGTGGGGAATTCAAGCGGCTTGATATCGCCTATGTTCACGATCCAGATCCGGTCTACCCCATATTGCAGGGTCAGGTGCATCTGTTCCCATACTCTGGCGATAGGGTTTGTGTTCAGCCACTTATAATTCCTTGGACCGCCTACATAATCGAAGTGATAGTACATGCCATACCCGCCAGCCCGGGTTTTTTCGCCCAGCCTGGGGAGTTTCCGGGCATTGCCCCAGTTGTCGTCGCAGAGCAGCAGGGTCACGTCGTCGGGTACCCGCATCCCTTTATCGTAGTAGTCCTGTACCTCTTTATACAGCGCCCAGGCCTGTGGGGTGGCGGCAGGGTCTTTGCCGGTGACGGATCCGATGATCTTTCGCTGATCGCTTACGATCTGTTCCAGCAGGGCAATATTGCTGCCCTGTGTCATCGGCTTGTCGCCATCTCCTCTCATCCCGATCGTCACGATGCTCTCGTGCGGGCCCATATGCTGTATCCCTTTTCTCCAGAAGGAATCCAGCGTGGGTTTGTTGGTTTCGTAATTCCAGGCGCCGGAGCCATAACGTTTCCATTCCTGCTGTGCGCGCAACATGGGCTCATGGTGGGAGGTGCCCATGACGATCCCATATTTATCGGCCAGTATGGGGTTGAGGGTATCGTCATCATTGAAAGCGTTGCCCCACATGGCGGGCCAGAGAAAATTGGCCTTCATGCGCAACAGCAGCTCGAATATTTTTTCATAGACCTGGTGATTGACGCCTCCGAATTTTTCTTTGGTCCATCCCGAGAAAGCAGGCGCCTCGTCATTGATGAAGAAGCCCCTGTATTTTACCGCAGGCGGTCCGTATTTCCAGGCGCCGCTCCTGATCCAGAGCTCGTTCTTTTTCTTCACGGGCACGTCGGCCCACCAATACCATGGTGAAACTCCGATCTGCCGGGAAAGCTCGAATATTCCAAAGGCCGTGCCTCTTCGGTCGCTGCCGGCGATGATCATGGCTTTACCGATCCCTTTTGCAGGGGCATCGATCACCTGGAGGGAATAAGCTTCCCATTTCCCTTTAAGGTCCGTGCCGTTTATCCGGCGCTCGCCAGCAAGCCGCGCTATGAGGGCCGAGCTGTCCAGGCTGCCGATGATGATCAGGTTCAGGGCTGAGGCCGGCAGGACATGGACGATCTCAGGCTGCCGTCCCGTGACTTTCCGGATATCCTCCTGTAAGAGAGCGGCTGCCTTCTGCACCAGCCAGTGATCTGTCTCTTCCACATAGATCGCCGTTGTGGCGGAGGCCGATACCACCGGGAAAGCGGCGTTCGTTTTTGTTCCGGTGATGATATCCTGACAGCAGCACGCGCAGGAGAGGAGGCTCATGATAGATGCGAGGGCAACTGCATGTTTCATATGCGAAATGAATTGAGCGTTTCAGAATCCGATGGAATTACCTCCGTCTACGGGAAGCACCACACCGGTCAGATATTTGGCCCCGTCAGAGGCGAGGAACAGCGCCGCATCGCCGATGTCCGCAGGGTCCCCCATTTTACCCATCGGGGTCCGGGAAAATACTTTTTGTTTTCTTTCCGTATCTCCGTTCAAGGCTTTTTCAGACATATCGGTCGCAATGAATCCAGGCGCAATGCAATTGACACGGATGCCCTGGGGTGACAGTTCCACCGCCATGGCCCGGGTCATTCCTTCGATCGCCGACTTGGAAGCGGTGTAAGCGATAACCTTCGGTATGCCATACTGGGAAGCCATGGAGCTGATATTGATAATATTGCCGCCCCCGTTGCCGATCATGTTTTTTACCACTTCACGGGACAGGGCGAACATCGCCATCACATTGGTGTGGAGGATACTCAGGAAATCATCATCGCTCACTTCCGTAAAATCCTTTTTCATATTGATCCCCGCATTATTCACGAGGATATCGATCTGGCCCCATTTCTCCGTCACCTGCTTCACCAGTCCGGGTATGGTCGCCAGCTCATTCAGGTCGAGGCATATGTGATGACAGCGTTCCCCGAGCCTTTCGCAGGCTGCTTTTAATTTTTGTTCGTCCCGTCCTATGATAATCGTACAGATCTCATTCTTTACAAATTTCTCCGCGATGGCCAGGCCAATGCCCGAGCCACCGCCCGTGATCAGTGCCAATTTTTTTTGAGTAGCTTTTTTCATCATAAGGTGTTGTTTTATTTGCCGGCCTTCCTGCCGCAGGTCTTATCCCCGGCCCGGCGCATCGGGAAATCTTAATTCTTTATAAAAATCCAGCGTGTGATCGGGGCGTTCATAACCTGAAGGTATGGGAGACTTCGGGAATGTCTGAAAATATAACAGACAGGCATTCCTCCACCAGACCGCTTCGTTCTCCTGGATGGCAAGCAGCATCTTCACCTGACGCCATCTTTCCCCGTCGATGTATTTTTCCATGCCATTCCACGCTTTTTGCATCCATCTCACGGAATCTACCCCCACATTATATTTATAGCACAGCTCCTCCCAGAGTGTCCTTCCGGATTGCATGCGGTGTCCCCAGGCCACGTGATGCCACCAGAGGAGCCATTGATCGGGGCAGGTGTCGAGCCCTTCCCATTGCTTCCGCGCTTCGGGCGCATACTGTTCCAGCGCGTTGCTACCCGTTGCCGTTCTGTCGAACCCGATGCCTGCGGTATCCGCCTTATGATAATACACCGGGTTCCAGTCGGCCCTGCTGGCCTTGTCCCACCAGGGCGCCGGACCATAATGATGACCATAGCCCATGATATGATGCAACCCCAGCGGCGTCATATAGTCGACGGTGACCTCGCGGGAGGCCAGCATCATTTTCTTCACCATGTCGACAAAGGCATGGTCGTTACTGAAGGTCTGACGGATCCATTCGTCGGCTATCTGCGTGGACGATAGTTCCGGGTCCCAGGCCAGTCTGCCAAAAGCATACCAGTTGGCCTGCGCGAAGGGATGCCCGCACCAGTCAAGGTCGTTGCCGATATTGGCGACCCCGGCGATACCGGTGAGGGTGGAGGCGACAGTAGTTCCTTTGCCTTGTCCATGAAGACCCTTTCCATAGGTATCTGCATCCAGGCATTCTTTGAACAGCGGGGCAAGATATACCAGGTGAGTTGCGAATCCAAGATATTCCTGTGTCAGCTGGAATTCCATCATGAGCGGTGTTGCCGGCATGGCGCCGAAAAGCGGATGGAACGGCTCTCTGGGCTGAAAATCGATCGGTCCGTTTTTTACCTGCACCACCACATTCTTCCGGAATTTTCCATCCAGGGGCCTGAATTCAGTATAAGCCTGTTTGGCCCGGTCCTCCGGCGTTTCATTACTGTATACGAAGGCTCTCCACATGACGATCCCCCCGTGAGGGGCCAGTGCGTCCGCCAGCATATTGGCGCCGTCTGCATGCGTTCTTCCATAATCCTGCGGCCCGGCCTGCCCTTCGGAATTGGCTTTTACCAGAAATCCGCCAAAGTCGGGGATAAAGCTGTAGATGGTATCGCATTTTTTTTTCCACCATTCCTGTACGGACCTGTCCAGGGGATCGGCTGTCTTCAGGCCACCGCTCACGACCGGCGCGCTGAATTTAGCGGAGAGATAGACTTTGATCCCGTATGGCCGTAAAGTATTGGCAAGAGCGGCAGCCTTTATAAGATACTCTTTGGTCAGCACCGCAGCATTTGCGTTGACATTGTTCAGCACCGCGCCGTTGATGCCGACCGATGCATTCGCCCGGGCATAATCGGTATAACGCTGATCGATATACAACGGGAGCTTGTGCCAGTCCCAGATGGAAATTCCGGCATATCCTCTTTCGACGGTCCTGTTCAGGTTGTCCCAGTGGTCAAGTATGCGGTAGCGGATAGTGGGAGCATCGGTGATGGCGAGATTGCCGACAGGCTGCTGTTCCTGGATCAGCCTCAGCAGCCTGAATACGCCATAGAGGACGCCGGTGCTGGTATTGCCGGTAATGACGAGGCAATGTTTCCCGCCGAGGGTTGCGGAAAAAAGCGCAAAGCCTTCTTCTCCTCTGATCTCAAGATGCCGGTCCCTGAGCAGTATGGCGATGGAAGGGTAGGAGCCGATGGTCCCTGCGAGGATGGAGCCTTCCATAATATTTTGTTGTTCGGGTATTTTTTTCCCGAGCAATCCCTGTAGCCCGGTAAGCAGTTCTGTTTTTGCGGCGGAAAGGGCGGGAGCTCCGTTGGAGGCTGCCGGACCCGCAAACAGGATCCCGGAAATTGCACTGCGGTATTCCTGCAATATCTTCCCATTCTTTATGAGGTCATAGCGGAGCCAGAGCCGGTAGCCATCCTCGGCGGACAAGCCATGGAAGAAAAAAATGGATAAAAGGATGCAGAATAGTCGGTTCATGATTTATCGGGCTTGCTGCCAACGGTTGACTCCCTGATGATCAGTTCGGAGCGCAGTATGATCGTATTGGTGGAATGAATGCTGGAGGCGCCGGTCAGGTGATTGATCAGATTGCGTGCCGCGACCTGGCCCATTTCATAACCAGGATAATTGATCGTCGTCAGGTTGGGTTCCACCACCGTCGACACCGGGTCATTGTTGAATCCGGCAAAGGCGATGTCCTGCGGGATGCGGATACCCGAATGCTTGAGGGCTACCATGCACCCGACCGCGCAGTTGTCATTGGCCACGAACACGGCATCGGGCAAGGGCTTCATCTGTCGGATCAGGACGGCGGCGTCGGCGCCGGCTTCCTGGCTGAGGTTGCTGATCAGCACATACTCTTCATTATATTTAATGCCCTGGTCCGCCAGCGCTTCCTTATATCCTTTCAGACGGTCGACATATACATTTCTTTTGGGGGTGGCTGTAATATAGACGATGCGTCTGCGCCCCTGACTGATCAGATGCGTGGTGGCTTCGTAGGCAGCCTTGCGGTTATCGATCAGGATGCTTGTGCAGTCATTGTGCTCGGCTACGCGGTCGAAAAAGATCAGCGGGATGCCCTTCCGGACAAATGCCTCGAAATGGGGGATGGCGTCCGTATCGTAGGCCAGGGAGACCATGAGGCCGTCTACCCGGCTGTTGAACAGGGTCTTGGCGCTGGCCATCTCTTTCTGGGCAGATTCGGAAGACTGGCTGATGATCAGGTTATATCCCTCGCTGTTGGCGATGCTTTCCATGCCGGCGATGACCGTGGACATGAAATAGCTGTTGAGCCTGGGGACGATCACACCGATGGTGTTGGTGCGCTGCATGCGGAGGTTACGGGCGAAATTGTTAGATCGGTAGCCCATTTCCTCGGCCAGCTCGGCAATTCTCTTCTTCGTCTTCTTACTGACAACGGGATCATCTTTTAAGGCGCGGCTTACCGTCGCTATGGAGATATTCAGTTTCCGGGCCAGGTCATAAATGGTAATTTCTTTTTCTTTGGGCATACAATCGTTTACATGCTGTTAGTAAAGGTAAATTAAATAATTTTTAGCAAAAAAAATGTAATCGGTTACATTTTTTCAAAAATATTGTTACTTTAGTGTTGCGATTCGGCTGAACTACATTCTTGCCATACCAGAAAATAACGATTGAACAATGTTGCCAGAACAGATCTCTGCCAGTTTTTTTACCTGCAGCTTATCCCGCGGAAGCATGCAGAACATGATCACCATCCCTGCTTTCTGGCATATTTTCTCCTCCTCCTTATTTATTATGGTATACCGGCGAACAGATAGGCATCTGAAGGCGCAGCTTGCTCACCATAAAAGCGGGCCGATTATTTAACCAAAACTTCTAAATTTTAAAACGATCATGCTATGAAAGTTTCGTTTAAGCAAAATGTCGAGGGAGTCGCCAATATCGCATCCGGGCAGCTTTTGAGAAAATTTCTTACTCTTGCTTCGGTTGTCCTGGCGACCTTTCTCGTGGCCACAACTGCACATGGGCAGAATACGATTCACGTCAAAGGACGTGTACTGAACGAGAGCGGCCAGCCCGTGCAAAAAGCCACGGTCCTTGTAAAAGGCTCTACCACCGGTGTCAGCAGCGACGACAATGGAAATTTTGAGATCGTTGCGCCACCGAATGCGACGCTCAGCATCTCCTCCGTCAACTACGCTCCGGCAACTATCCGCATAGGCGGGCGTTCTTCTCTCGACATTGTCCTTTCGCCATCTACGAGCAGTTCCCTGAACGAGGTCGTGGTCGTGGGGTATGGCACACAGAAGAAAAGCGATGTGACGGGCGCAGTCGCCAAGGTCACTGGCGCTACCCTTCAGGAAGTGCCGACGGCAAATTTTATCAGCGAATTAAAAGGTCGTACCGCGGGAGTGGACATCGTGAGCAACAGCGCGACCCCTGGAGGGGGTGGTCAGATCCGTATCAGAGGCAACCGTTCCATGTCGCTAACCCAGGGTGGGAGCGATGGTCTGGACCAGCCCCTGGTCGTATTGGATGGCATACCTTTCGGCGGCAGTGTCAATGACATCAGTCCCGATGACATACTTACCCTCGATATATTAAAAGATGCGTCTGCTACCGCTATATATGGTTCCAGAGGTTCAGGCGGCGTTATTCTCATCACTACCAGAAGAGGGAGGACGGGCAAGGCGGTGGTCACTTATAATTCTTATTATGGCGTATCCAGCGTGCTTGGTGAGCTGAAAGTTTTTAATGGTAAGGAATATGCGCAATTCAAGGCGCAGGCTACAGCCCTGAACAGCGCTACACCCGGCAGCTCATCTTATGCCCTCACGGCGCCCGAGCAGGCCGGCCTTGCCGCCGGGACCAGCACGGACTGGCAGAAGCTGATCTATCAGCATGGGATCACTTCCAGCAACAGCCTTACGGTTTCGGGAGGGAATGAAGGCACGCAGTATTCTTTAGGCGCCGCATATTATGACGAGAGCGGGATCATACCAAACCAGAATTTCAAGAGATACTCGCTGCGTTCGACGATCGATCACGTCATCAACAGGCATCTGAAGATCGGCTTGAACAGCATCAATACCTTATCCTATAGCAACACCCCCGGCGGCTCCGGCGTTCCGGGCACCCTTCTCAGGATGAGTCCGCTGACTGCTCCTTACAATCCCGATGGATCGGTCAATCTGAATCCGCTGGTAGGTTCGACGGACGCTGCTTTTGTGAATCCGCTGACTCTGAAAACGGCCGCTGCGGCTATCCTGGCAAGGACAAGAAGGATAAGGACCTTCAACAGCCTGTATGGCGAATGGCAGATCCTGCCTGGATTAAAATACAGACTTAATGTTGGGCTGGATTATACCCAGGCCCAGTCGGATAACTATAGCGGACCAAACACATATGTGAATAATAATACATCGCTTACTGCGGCCTCCGCCAGCGTTGGCAACTCGGAAGGTTACACCTATACATTGGAGAACATTCTGAGTTACGATAAGACGATCGGTAAGCACCGCTTCACCTTCACCGGTCTGTACAGCGTGCAGAAGGACCATAGTCAGGCCAGCAGCTTCCTGGGTACCGGTTTCCCCGCCGACTACGTACAGAATGGCAATCTTGCTCTTGCCAACTCGGTTACGGCCAATACCGCCGCCGGCACTAACTCCTATTCCGAAAGAGGTCTGGTGTCTTACATGGCCCGTCTGAATTATGCCTTTAATGACCGGTTCCTGCTGACTGCCACCGTAAGGACGGACGGCGCTTCGGTACTGTCTCCCGCTCATCAGTATTTCACCTATCCCGCTCTCGGCGCCGGCTGGAATATAATGAATGAAAAATTCATGTCTGGCATGTCTGTCGTCTCCAATCTTAAATTAAGAGGCGGATGGGGCGTCACGTCCAACCAGGGCGTCGCTGCTTATTCCACGCTTGGTGCCCTCAGCGCCAGCACGTATAATTTTGGACAATCTGCCGCGGGTGGCCAGGCCGCCTATGTGGTGACTTCGCTTCCAAATCCAAACCTGCATTGGGAGTCCACCTCACAGACCAATATCGGTGTCGATTTCGGTTTCCTGAACAACCGTATCACCGGTACCATCGATGTGTACAAGCAGAGCACCAAGGACATCATCTTAAATGAGACCTTGCCTGCCAGTAACGGCGCAACGGGAATTACCGCCAACCTTGGAAGGTCTCAGGGCAAGGGACTCGAGATCAATCTGAGCACGATCAATATCCAGACAGCCAGCGGCTTCACCTGGAGCACGGATTTCAACTTCTCCATGAACAGGGAGAAGATCACTGCCCTGTTACCAGGCCAGACTCAGGATATTCCCGATGGCTGGTTTGTAGGACAGCCACTGACGGTTATCTATGATGTTAAAAAGATCGGGATCTGGCAGACGGCGGATTCCCTTAACGGAACATTGGCCAAGCAGACTTCGCCGACACAATTACCAGGTAATATCAAAGTTCAGGACATCAGTGGTCCTACTGGTAAGCCCGATGGCAAGATTGACCAGAATGACCGGCAGATCCTCGGCAACTTCCAGCCCCAGTGGGAAGGTGGTTTTACAAGCCGCTTTTCTTACAAAGGCTTCGATCTGTCTACCGTCATTTTCGCAAGGATGGGCATGAAGGTGCTGGTCCCTTATCTGACTACGGATGGATCCGCGCAAGGGTATGACTTTTTCATGCAGAGCCGTGTGAATCAGCTGAAAGTAAATTACTGGACCCGTTCGAATCCCACCAATGACTTCCCAAGACCGGACGCAGCATTGCAATCGTTTCCTTTTGCCTCCACGCTTGGGTATCAGAATGGTTCCTTTATAAAAATGCGAAGCATCAATCTGGGATATACGATCCCTTCGAAAGCATTGACCAGGGCGGGTATCACTTCATTGAGGGTTTATGTAACGGCCTTGAATCCCTTTATTTTGTATTCTCCTTTTGTAAAGGCTGGTTATGGTCCTGATCCTGAAGGAAACGGTTACGGTGGCGCTGTCCTTCCTTCGGCAGCGGGCAACAGCGGCGCCATCGGGGGCGCTCCCGTGGCTGGTAGGTCTGATGGCTCCGCCCGCCAGATCAGCGTGAATGCCAACAACCCTTCCACGCGTCAGTTTAATGTAGGCCTGAATCTGAAATTCTAATCGTATAAAATTGTCAATATGAAACGTTTTTTGAAAATAAGCTGTGCCGGTCTGATCGCCATCGTGCTTATCAACAGCAGCTGCAAAAAAGTATTGGAAGAGCATCCCCAGTCGGTGATCGTACCAAGTATCTTTAATACACCCGGAGGCCTCCTTGGTGGTGTGGCAGGAGTCTATAACGATCTGCGCGGTCTTTGGGGCACCGAAGGGTTTTCCATGCAGAACCTCGGCGGCGTGGACGAGACCCTCGAAGCAGCCAGTGCATCCAGTGTTGATTTCTTTACCTACAACCCGATGAACGGCGCGGACGAGAGCAATGGATTCTGGAACAATGCCTATCAGGACATCAATACCCTGAACGGAGTGTTACAGTTCGGCGCCAGTGTGAAAATGGATTCGCTGACCAAACGGGAATATTTCGCACAGTGTAAATTCTTGCGTGCATTCTGGTATTTTTATCTCGTGCAAAACTTTGGCGATGTGCCGCTGCATCTTACCTATATTTCCCTGCCCAGCACCGGCGACACCCGCCAGCCAATGGCCGATGTGTATACGCAGATCATCAAGGATCTGACAGAAGCTTCCACCGAGCTTCAGGTGCAGTCTCTGTTAAGCCCGACTTCTGCACAGCCCTTTGGCGGAAAAGCGGCCGCCCAGGGTGCCGCCCTTTATCTGCTGGGGAAAACCTATCTGACCAGGGGATGGTCGTCAGCAACTCAGCCAACGGACTTTGCCCAGGCAGCCACGACCTTATCGGGTCTTATTACCAACAAAGCCAAATATGGCTTCGATCTGTGGCAGGATTATGCGGATGCATTCGGAGAAAATGCCATCGTCAGAACGACATATGATTATGGAAAAGAAAGCATTTTTGTCAGCGACCACAGTACCGACCCGAAATATGGTCAATACGTTCTTGGTGGAGGAGCATCCGGAGGAGCCGCACAGAATATCCTTCCCTGGTTCGGGATCTGGAATTACCCAGCCACCAGCGGGATCAACTCTTATAAAAATGGAGCAGGTGCCCTTGTCAACCTCGGCACCAATATGATGACAAGAGATGTGGCCAATGGCCGTCCCTTTATCCGCGTAAGGCCCAATAACACGTATATCCTGGGACAGGCCTTTGCGGAAAGAAATACGGACACCCGGTATGACAAGACTTTCCAGACCGTCTGGATTGCCAATACTGCCGGTGTTTCCACTACAGCCGCTACGGCCAATAATTCCCGTGGCATCAGCTATACGCTGAACCCGGGCGTGGATACTGCCGTGTGGATACCTCCGTTTGAAGTTCCGGGCGCACCGCAATTCAACGGAGCAACACCTTTCAAAGG
Source organism: Puia sp. (assembly GCA_035317125.1). Taxonomy (GTDB): domain Bacteria; phylum Bacteroidota; class Bacteroidia; order Chitinophagales; family Chitinophagaceae; genus Puia. The sequence goes on along the minus strand of DATHHO010000286.1, from coordinate 3,060 downwards.
GATTATCATACCTCCCAGCCTGCAGACGAATATTTATTTTCCTGCGGTTAAGAAATTCATGGACCCCAGCAGGACGGCTGCGAATTTTAACGACCCGTCTACCCGGCCGGTGGTATTGTACAGGTTTTCCGATGCCTACCTGCTTGCCGCCGAAGCTTATCTTAAAAGCGGCGACAATGTCAACGCAGCCAAGTATCTGAATCTGGTAAGAGAAAGAGCAGCCTGGAGATCGACTAATAACGCAGGTCAGAATGCTGCGGCCGCAACGGCCATGGATGTTTTGCCTGGCGCCATCACGCTGGACTTTATCCTCGATGAACGCACCCGTGAATTCTACGGAGAAGGTTTCAGATGGTTCGACCTGGTGCGTACCCAGTCGCTGATCACCAGGGTGAAAACATGGAATCCTGTTGAAGCCGGTACACATATCCAGCCTTATATGGCCTTAAGACCGATCCCGCAGAGCCAGATCGACGCCATTTCAACAGGCCCTAAATTTCCTCAGAATATGGGTTATTAATAAATGAATGAGATAAATGAATATTTGCTAAACCAGAAAAGCGCAGCCTTCAGTGCGCTTTTCTGGTTATGTATTGGTTCCACGTTTGGCCAGGTGCGTTTGCCACGCCTCGTGAGTGACAGCATGGTCCTGCAAAGAAATATTCCGGCAACGATATGGGGTTGGGCCGCTCCTGCTGAAAAAGTGACCGTGAAGTTCAAAGAAAGATCTTACCACGCCATTGCCGGAAAGGATGCCAGGTGGTCGGTCAAACTTTTGCCTTTGGATGCAGGAGGGCCTTATGATATGGAGATCGACGGCAGCAACCATATCGTCCTCCGGAATATCCTGGTCGGAGATATATGGATATGCTCCGGTCAGTCTAATATGGAGCTGCCGATGGAAAGGGTAAAAGAAAAATATCCTGAGCAGATCGCCCATGCCGCCAATCCGTCGATCCGGCAGTTCGTCGTAGCAACCCGCTATGATTTCTCCCTTCCCGATGACGATCTTGCCTCGGGTAACTGGCAGGCCGCAACGCCTGCATCGGTGCTCTCTTTTTCTGCGGCAGGCTATTTTTTTGCAAACGATTTGTTTCAGAAATATCATGTGCCGATAGGGTTGATAAAGGCAAGTGCCGGAGGCGCTCCTGTTGAGGCCTGGTTGGATGAGTCGACGCTGAAGGCTTTCCCTGCTTATCTTGAGCTGGCTTATAGGTTCAGGAATGGAGCCTACCGGGATAGTATAAAAAGAAGCGATGATTCGATAAGCAGCCGGTGGTATCTCAATATCTGGCGGAAGGATAGCGGTCTGCATGCGGCCAGACTATGGTATGATCCAACTTACGACGATGCTGCATGGCCGGAAATGTCTATACCTGGTTTTTGGGATACGGCAGGACTGAAGGGAACAAATGGCGTCGTTTGGTTCAGGAAAGAGATCGACGTGCCGGTGGAGATGGCTGGCAGACCAGCAAAACTTTTTTTGGGAAGGATCATTGACAGGGATTCGGTCTTTGTAAATGGCATTTTTGCTGGGACGATCGGCTACCAATATCCGCCCAGGCGATATGATCTGCCTCCTGGGCTCCTCAGACCGGGAAAGAACACGATCGCAATAAGAGTGATCAACAGTTCGGGAAAGGGTGGTTTTGTCCCGGATAAGACCTATCGGCTCACCGCTGGAGATGATCGCATTGACCTCCGGGGGAGATGGAGATATAAATTGGGGGTAAGTTCTGATCCGTTACCGGGCAATACTTTCTTCCAGTATCAGCCTCTTGGTCTGTTCAACGGGATAATCGCGCCATTGCTCCCGCTTGCCATCAAAGGCGTGATCTGGTATCAGGGTGAATCAAACACCGGCAAGCCCCGTGAATACAGACGACTTTTTTCCGCCATGATCACCAATTGGAGAGAGCGTTGGGGTCAGGGGAACTTCCCGTTCCTGTTCGTACAGTTGGCAAACTATGGAGAAGCTAAGGAACAGCCCGGCGAAAGTGAATGGGCGGCATTGAGACAGGCGCAGTTAGAGACACTTGCTGTTCCCAACACGGCCATGGCCGTTGCACTGGACATTGGCGAATGGAACGATCTTCATCCGCTGAATAAAGAGGACGTAGGCAAACGTCTTGCATTAGCCGCCCAAAAAATTGCCTATGGAGATCAAACGGTGGTTGGCTCCGGCCCGGTCTACCAGTCGGCGCAGATCTCAGGAAATAAGATCAGGATCGGGTTTACGAATATGGGCGGAGGGCTTATAAATAAAGGCGGGGAGCCTCTAAGGCAATTTGCCATTGCCGGAGCCGATCATAAGTTCGTCTGGGCGAGGGCGGAGATCGAGGGCGATAAGGTGATCGTCTGGAGCGAAGAAGTGGCTCATCCTGTCGCTGTCCGGTATGCGTGGGCCGATAATCCGGAAGGAGCTAATCTGTACAACAAAGAGGGCCTGCCGGCATCGCCTTTTGAAAGCAAGGAATAAATTTTTTAAAATGGAATATATGAACGCGCGTAAATTATCAATCCATCTCCATTTGCTGGTCGGGATGCTCACAAAAGGAACGATTACGGCATTCATGATCGCAACAGGCTTGTCCCTGCTCCCTGCGATGGCTAAGGCGCAGGGAAGACCGGATTCTGCCGCCCGCATGGCGCAGATGAAGGCTACTGAAGAAGACCACCGCAACATGATGGAACAGCTGCACATCGATTCGGTCCGTCGTGGCGCCGATGGCAACAATCCCAATTCGCCTTTTGCCGCAAACTATGATGAAGCAAAGGCCAATCCTTATCCGGAATTGCCGGACCCCCTGGCGCTGAAAGATGGGAAAAAGGTCACATCGGCAAAGGGCTGGTGGCAGCAGCGACGTCCTGAGATCCTGGAAGATTTCGACCGGGAAATATATGGACGGGTTCCAAAAAATACTCCGGGTGTGAAATGGGAAGTTGTGAGCACGACCAGTGAGAAAAACGGAGATTTTCCGGTCACTGTAAAAAAACTAGTGGGACATGTCGATAATTCATCTTATCCGGCTATTTCGGTAGACATTCAACTGACCCTTA
>DATHHO010000285.1:0-7603 GCA_035317125.1 Puia sp. | reverse complement strand
TACCCCGCTGACCCAGGCGTTGAGGTCCATCGGCTGTCCATCCGCCAGTGCGTCTTTCCAGTTGCCCAGGTCGATGCCTTCGTCATTGAAGATCATTTTCTTACTGTTGGCTATACCGATGACCCTTACCTGCACCCGGAGGTGTTCCAGCAGATATTTCTGCTGCTGCCGGAGCTGGCCAAGCAGGCGGCTGCCTACATTCCCTGCGCCGGTGACGAAAAGGTTCAGCTGTTTATAGGTCGTCTCGAAGAATTCTTCATGGAGGATGTTGATCGCCTTCTTTACGTCCCTTGCTGCGATGACTGCGGAGATATTCCTTTCCGATGACCCCTGTGCGATGGCGCGGACGTTGACTCCGTTCCTTCCCAGTGCGCCGAACATTTTTCCGCTGACGCCGGGATGGCTCTTCATCTGATCGCCGACCAGCGCGATAATGGAGAGGTCTTTTTCGATGATAAGGGGTTCTACTTTGCCCGTCTCGATCTCATGGTTGAAAGCCGTGTCGACCGCTGCCTTGGCAGCGGGAGCGTTCATCTCATCGACGCCGACACAGATGGAGTGCTCCGAGGAGCCCTGGGTGATGAGGATGACATTGATCTTTTCATTGGACAGGGCTTCGAAGAGACGTTTGGAAAAGCCGGGTATGCCGACCATGCCGCTGCCTTCGAGGCTGATCAGGGAAATCCTGGCGATGCTGGAGATGCCACGGATGCTGCCACCGTTGCGGTTAGAGGCGGATTCTATCACCGTGCCGGGATCTTTGGGCGCAAAGGTATTCTTGATCCATACGGGGATGTTCCTGCTCATGACGGGCTGGATGGTTGGCGGATAGATCACTTTTGCCCCGAAATGGGATAGTTCCATTGCTTCCTGATAAGAGATATGGGGGATGAGCCTGACATTGGATACGAGACGGGGGTCGGCGGTCATCATGCCGGATACGTCGGTCCAGATCTCCACCACTTTTGCATCGGCCGCCGCGGCGACGATGGCGGCCGTGTAATCCGATCCGCCTCTGCCGAGGGTCGTCGTTATTCCTTTTTTATCTGAGGCGATGAATCCGGGTATGATAAAAAGCGATTCTTTCGCAGTGCTGAAGAACTGGTGGGTCTTTTCATTGGTCGCGGGGAAGTCGACTGCGGCATAGCCGAAGCTGGAGTCGGTGACGATCAGTTCTCTGGAATCTTTCCAGCCTGCGTCGATGCCCAGCGCTGTGAAGCGTGCCGCGATGATGTGTGAGGACAGGAGTTCGCCGTAGCTTACGATCTTGTCCCGGGTACGGTCCGACAGCTCGCTCAGGAGGAAGATACCGTTGCAGATATCTTCTATTTCATTGCAGCGGGTCTTTACAAAGCTGAGCACACTGCTCTGCCTGGTGAGGGGCAGGAGTGATTTTACCGTTTCGAGGTGACGCTGTTCCACGGCATGCAATTTTTCCTTGTAGGATTCGTCGCCTGCGGCGGCCTGTACTCCGGCCTGGATCAGCATGTCCGTGACGCCACCCAAGGCGGAGGCGACGACGATGGTCCTGTCTTTTGCCAGCGCTTCCTGGACGATAGCCACCACCTTATTGATATTTTCGGCATTCGCGACTGATGTACCACCGAATTTTAAAACCTGCATAATTGAAAGTTGATAATTGTATAAATGGCTGCCGATCTCTTTTCGGGATTACAGCTATAACAGCCCAGGAATTAATATGGAAATTGACAACCCTTAACGGGTTGTGGAGGTCGTAATAATTGTAATTTGTGTAGCCGATTGCGGGGCGCGTGGCGAAGCAAAGCCGGCTACAGCAGCAAAGGAGGAGACAATATCGTAATTTTTACAGACCACTTTTCAATAGAGACGCTAAGGTAGGGTAAGTTGAGGGAAAAACAACAAAATGCGGGTTTTTTTAATGGAAATGCAGTATTTTAGGGGGTCAGTTTGATTTCTTCTTGCTTGTCTGTCAAATTCTTTGAACATTCACAAAAAGCGCAGGAAGCACCAAAAATGCTGTAAGCGTTTTGAAAAATTGTCGGTATGAGTTATCAGTCGTCTCAGGGTCTGCAGCAATTCAAGAACCTTGTAGGGATAAAATTCCAGTTATACAACAGCTTATTTACTTCTCTTCCCTTCCACCGGATAGAGAAAACGGGCATTCTGTTGTCCCTTTTGCTGACCATCTGCGAAGATGGATATAAGAAAAAACAGAGCCCTGAGGAGATCATCGAGGAATTTTTCAAGAAACATACCAGCTATACCAGCGAGCGTGACCGGGCGGATATCCTGTTCCGTTTCGTCCAGTATGTGGAGCGGCAGATCGTGCTGTTCGATGCGCTGGAGGATGCGTCTTTCCGGGATGTCAACGATATGGGCGGTACGGGGACGGTCAGGCATCTGATATCGGAGGTGCTGCAGACCGGCAAGGAAGAGGAGCTGACCGAAAAATTCAAGGATTATTCGGTACGGCTGGTGCTCACGGCCCACCCGACACAGTTCTATCCGGGGGCCGTTCTCGGGATCATCAATGACCTGTCCCGTGCGGTGATCAATAATAATGCTGGCGAGATCAATTTATACATGCAGCAGCTGGGCAAGACCCCTTTTCTGAAAAAACAAAAGCCAACGCCTTATGATGAGGCGATCAGCCTGGTATGGTATCTGGAGAATGTTTTTTATCATGCCTGCGGAAGGATCATTACCAGCCTGCAGGATCAGTTCCCCCATGCTATCGACAAAAATAATTCGGTGATCAAGATGGGCTTCTGGCCTGGTGGCGACCGGGACGGCAATCCTTTTGTAAAAACGGATACGACGATCAGGGTGGCCGATGCGCTGCGGGGCGCCATCATCAAATGTTATTATCTGGATGTGCGGCGGCTGAAACGGCGCCTCACGTTCAAGGGGGTGGATACGCTGCTGAACACGCTGGAACTGAAGCTGTACAATAATATTTTTGTACCGGAACATAATGCGGATCTCAGCGCCAAAGAGATCCTCGACTCTCTTACCCAGATCAGGGAGATCATTATTTACCAGCACAACAGCCTGTTCGTAAACCTTGTGGATAACCTGATCGGAAAGGTGCTGGTGTTCGGTCTGCATTTTGCCACGCTGGATATCCGGCAGGAGAGCACCGTGCATGGGACTGTGCTGGCTGCCGTTGCGGCAAAGGAAAAGCTGGTTCCGGAGAATTTTTCTTCTCTTACGGATGGTGAAAAGATAGCAGTCCTGGTGGGGTTGAGCGGTACGGCACAACCGGAGCTATATGAGGATGGGCTGGTGCAGGACACGCTGAAGTCCATTATGGCCGTCCGGTCCATTCAGCGTGCCAATGGGGAGGAAGGCTGCAACCGCTATATCATCAGCCAGTGTAACAGTGCGGTGAACGTCATGGAGGTCTTTGGTCTTTTTCTGCTTGGCGGCTGGAAGAAGGATAAGATGACCGTGGATATCGTGCCGCTGTTCGAGACGGTCGACGATCTGCAGAATGCGGCGACGATCATGAAGGAGCTGTATGAGAATAAAGTGTATAAGAAGCACCTGCATAACCGCGGCAACAAGCAGACCATCATGCTGGGGTTCTCCGACGGGACCAAGGATGGGGGATATCTGATGGCTAACTGGGGGATCTATAAGGCCAAGGAACAACTTACCTCTATATCCAAAGAATCTGGCATCGATGTGGTCTTCTTCGATGGCCGCGGCGGCCCTCCGGCGCGGGGAGGCGGCAAGACGCATAAATTCTACGCGTCGATGGGGAAGAATATCGCGAACAAACAGATCCAGCTTACTATTCAGGGACAAACCGTCTCGTCAAATTTCGGGACTACGGATACGGCGCAGTACAATATCGAGCAGCTGTTGCATGCCGGGATTTCCAACGACCTCTTTTCTTCGAAGGAGGTGACCTTGCAGGCCGGGGAGGAGGAATTGCTGGCGGATCTTGCGGCTGCCAGCTATAAGGCTTATTCTTCGCTGAAGGACCACCCCTATTTCCTGCAGTATCTCAACGAAGTGAGCCCGCTGCGATTCTACAATGAGACCAATATCGCCAGCCGGCCTACCAAGCGGAAGAATTCCGGCAGGCTGGAGCTGAAGGACCTGCGGGCTATTCCCTATGTAGGCGCCTGGAGCCAGCTCAAGCAGAATGTAACGGGCTATTACGGGGTTGGGAAGGCGTTGCAGACGCTGGACAAGAAGGGGAAATGGAAGGACCTGAAAACGTTGTATAATAACTCTACTTTTTTCAGGACTCTGCTGGATAACTGTGAGATGGCGATGAAGAAATGTTTTTTCCCGCTGACGGAGCATTTTTCCAACCATCCTGTCTACGGGGAGATCTGGACGCTGATCTATGATGAGTTCGAGCTTACGCAGAAATATATTTTCAAGCTGTCGGGAAAGAATGAGCTGATGGCCGATTATCCCGTGGAGCAGTTATCCATCCAGATGCGGGAGAGGATCGTCCTGCCACTGAGCACGATCCAGCAGTACGCGCTGACGAAGTTCCAGAAGTTGGAGAAGAGCGGGGATAATAAAGCGATGAAAGAGGTGTATGAGAAGCTGATCATCCGGAGCTCGTTCGGGATCATCAATGCGGCGCGGAATTCGGCTTGATGGCGAAGAATTACCGCGTTATTTTATTTCCCCAACAGCATTGCAGGTTTGCGGGGGGTGCGACCTGGGCCAATGCGAGGTCGGTGTGCGTGAAGTTGCGGCTTTGCCGGTTTGTGCCGGGTGGGGCCGTATGTAGTGTTTTGGCGCATAGAGGTTGAACTTTTTTGAACTGATTTATTATCAATGTGTTGCAAAAAGTTCAACTACTATGGACGGGGAAAAGCTGATTTCGGTACGGCTTGTTTTATGAGCGATAACCAGATCGAGTTCAGGCATCACCATAATAAATTGTCCAAAAGCGCCGGTAGCCGTGTACGCCTCCTGCGTTATACCTTCGACTTCAGGACCTGCTGCATGTACAAGCCGTATAGCCGGGCTGGCATATAGGATTGTACGATCCTCCATTCGACAATATTATACAGGGCCATGATGGAGGAAAACGCGAATATAAAAACGTTCTCCACAGCATTTTTGACCTGTGTATTTCCTCTTTCATAAATAGTATCTACAAGATTCATACATTTTCCCACCATTTTGAAATCATGTTCGATTGCCATCCTTTTGGTGTATTCGGTCAGGACCTGGATCGGTTGGTAAACATTTCCGGCCCGGCAGTAATGCAGGTCATTTTTTAGTTCGGGTAATTTACCTGCGATAAAGCGTGCTATTTCATTTTGCGTCATCATAACTTATCGGTTTGTCGTAATCATGCCAAATGGAATGCCCCGTTTGGGCGATGTAGGCGTGGGGAGCTGAGACGCTGTTACGGAAAGGGTCTTGCCGGAGTAACAAGCGATTGGAGGAGGGGTGGGGCCTGAAAATACCCTTCCGGAATGAAAGGAGATTTTCAAAACGGAGGGATGTGCTGCTGGCGGGGCGGTGAGTGGGGTGTGCCGGATGGTAGGCGAAAGTATTGCCAGCGAAGGGTTACAGCCTGTTAACAAAATTTTTCCTCTTTCCGGAATAGTCTTTGGCAGATTGGGGATAAGAACATAAAAATTAAAAAAATGGATGACCCCGATATCGTCGCCCGTATAGCTGTACCTGCCGATGTAAAATATGTGTATTCAATCCTGAAAGAAATGGAATGTTCCGCTGCGGCAAGGGGGACGGGGATTGCCAGACGCTCGCCGCAATCTCTCTGCAAAAAAATATATGAAGGAAAGGCGGTGATCGCTGTCGCGGGTGGCGGCGGGTGGGCGGGCTTCTCTTATATAGAAAGCTGGGGTGACGGAACATTCGTCTCCAACAGCGGTCTGATCGTGAACCCGGTTTACCGTCATGCCGGGGTGGCCACCATGATCAAAAAAATGATCGTGGAGCTGTCGCAGCGCCGTTATCCGATGGCAACGATCTTCAGCATCACCACGGGTGCGGCTGTTCTTTCCCTCAATCATAAAATGGGGTTTGAACCGGTGACCTATGCCGCTATCACGGATGACAAAGGATTCTGGGATCAGTGTAAGTCTTGTGTCAATTATCCGCTGCTGGAATCAAAAGAAAGAAAGATCTGTCTGTGTACGGCGATGGTGTTGCATCCACAAGAGAGGGGAAATGCTTATACCGGAGAGACGGAGAAACGGATAGACGGAGAGAGACGAAGAAACGACGGGTGGACGACGGATGGACGGAGAGTGCAAACATATAATTAATAACCATTTAAATAGTGTCGTATGTATTCCTTGAAAATATTGATAGCTGGGCTCTGCCTGAATAGTATGGTGAGCCGTGGACAGGCCTATCGTCAGGTGGGCCGTGAAAAATTCGTCATCGTGGATACTGCGGGGTTTTACCTGTACCGGATCAATAAGCTGGTGATGGGTGAAAAGATCTCCCGCCCACAGGATGTTTATTATTTCAGCGTAAAGCCGGATGCGCCGGTGCTGGAACTGACATTGGTCAATCTGGAATCTGCTTTTTCGGCGAATGCCCGGTTCCGTTATGCCCTCGAAGAACATTTCCGTTCGGATAAGCAGTTGATTGCTTACGATCCATGGCTGAAGGTCTATAAACTGAAGTATTTGTATAATCAGTCTTATCATTAATCCGATGATAACAGGAAATATTCTTATCGCAGAGGATGAAGATAAATTCCAGAACCTTTTGACGCGGATCGTTTCCGTGGAAGAAAGGATAGTACGGCTGGAAACGCGTGTCAGTGAATTGACGGATATGATGGAAAGGGCTGTGATCCTCTCCGAGCGGTTGCTGATGACGAAAGAAGACCTTCCGGTCGAATGGGCCATTCAGCATGATCCCCAACGACCGCGGTCAGCATTTGAACTGGCCAACGTTGAAAAATTGCATATTCAGCGTGTCCTCAGCTATACCCGGGGCAATAAGGTGAAAGCAGCCAAACTTTTGAATATCGGGCTTACGACCGTATACCGGAAGATGCAGGATTATGGATTGAATGAATAGAAAAGAGGATGTCTCAACTTTTGAGACACCCTCCTGCATTGTATGACTGTATGACTCAGACCGTTTTTTTGTGGGTTTTTACCAGCGGAAGGAGAAAGACCAAAAGCATGACGACAACTCCGGCGATGATCTGTCCTGCACTAAGGCTGGACGATCCTGCCGTATTGTTATTGCTTTCTGCCAGCAAGGTTGACTGGGATACTATCAAAAGCAATATGGTAGCCGCCATAAGACCGATGGTCTTTCGGGCGACTGTGTTACGGAGATTTTTCATTTTCTTAGTTTTTAAATTTTCTTATTTTTTGATCGATCCTTATAAATGGCAAGTCACAGGCCATATTACATAAGGACTTCACAACTAACAAGTTTATAAGGTATTATGGCTCTCTTCTCCGCTGGAGTTGCCCGAATCAGTGACGAGGGATCACGTTAAAATGAAAAAGCTATTTCATTATGGGAGGGGGGTTATCTGGCTATGGGAGGGCTATCTGGCCTCTGGATAGTGAAACCTTCCTTAGTCGGTTCAATGTACCCGCAGGGGGATCAATCATTATCTTAGCCCGGACCAACCATTTTT
>DATHHO010000284.1:0-5000 GCA_035317125.1 Puia sp. | reverse complement strand
GGGTCGGGTCATGCCACTCCTTGCTCGCTCTCTTCGAACTGGCGCCGGCAAAGGATTCTGTGGGCATCGATACACTCGCCGACGTAAAGATCAGCTATACCTTGCCTGGGCAGCATGTCATCATGACGATGAATTATTCCTGTCCGAAGGGCTCGGTGCCCTTTGAAAGGGCAAGGGGCAATCTCAGGAGGGCGGCCTGCATAGCCATGCTGGGAATGAAACTTCAGGGGTCGGCCTATGCCGCGCAGATCTCCTGGGCCGATATAGAAAAAATGACGAAGAAGAATTTCACCGCGAATGACTTCATGGACAGAGAGTATATCGCCACGGTGGCCAAAGCAAAAAGGATCTACGAACACCGGTCCGGTAATTCCTCCGCATCCGCGGCGGCGCAATAATATGAACTAAAAACCTGGTACATGCTTAAAAATTATTTCAAGACCGCCCTCCGCAACCTCCTGAAGAATAAGTTCCATTCCTTTCTCAATATCACAGGCCTGTCCGTTGGTATGGCCGTGGCTATGCTGATCGGGTTATGGATCTGGGATGAACTTTCGTTTGATAAGAATTTTGCGAACCATGACCAGATAGCCATGATCTGGCAGAACGTAAACAATAATGGGGAGACCGGCACCTGGTCAAATGAACCCTTCCCCCTGGGCGCCGAACTGCGGAAAAATTACACTGATAATTTTCAGCAGGTCGTCATGGGTACCTATAATGAAAGCCATATCCTGAGTCTGGGTGATAAAAAGCTCAGTCAGTCGGGAACTTATTTCGAGCCTGGCATCACCGGTCTGCTTTCCATGCAGATGCTGAAAGGTTCAAGGGATGGGTTGAAGGACCCCCATTCCATTTTATTGTCCGCCTCGTTTGCCAGGGCCTGGTTCGGGGACGAAGATCCCATGAACAAGACGCTGAAGATCGATAACAGGCTTGATGTGAAGGTTTCAGGCGTGTACAAGGATTTTCCCGTCAATTCTTCTTTTGCGGAGGTGTCCTTCATGGCGCCGTTCGAGCTGCTGGCGCAGGATGGGGGTTTCGACAAGAGGACCAATCCCTGGAGGTCCAACTCTTTTTTTACCTATGTTCAGATCGCCGGAAATACGACCATGGAGCAGGTGTCGGAAAAGATCAGGGATGTTAAAATGAAAAATGTCCATCAGGATGAGCTGATCCATCATCCCCAGCTCTTCCTGCATCCCATGCGTCACTGGCATTTGTACTCGGATTTCAGGAATGGCGTGAATGCGGGTGGAAGGATCCGGTATGTCTGGTTATTTGGCATCAGCGGCCTGTTCGTCCTGCTGCTGGCCTGTATAAACTTTATGAATTTAAGTACGGCCCGTTCGGAAAAAAGGGCGAAGGAAGTCGGCATCCGCAAGGCTATCGGCTCTTTACGGGGTCAGCTGATCGGACAGTTCTTCAGCGAATCCCTGTTGATGGTGGCGCTGGCCTTGTTGGTCGCACTGATCCTTGCGCAGCTGATGATGCCCCTGTTCAATGAGGTGTCGGGCAAAAAGATCTCGATCTTGTGGAGCAACCCCATGTTCTGGCTGATGTGCCTGTGCTTCTGTCTGATCACGGGTCTGATAGCGGGCAGCTATCCGGCGCTTTATCTCTCTTCCTTCCGTCCCATCAAAGTATTAAAAGGAACTTTCCGTGTGGGCCGGTGGGCGGCAACACCCCGCAAAGTGCTGGTCGTCCTGCAGTTTACGGTATCGGTGACCCTGATCATCGGGACCATCATCGTTTTCCGGCAGATCCGGTTTGCGCAAAACCGTCCCATCGGATATGACCGCAATGGGCTGATCACGGTATCCATGTACACAACGGATATTCATGATCATATAGACCGGGTCCGCGATGAGCTGATGAAAACCGGCGCGGTATCGGAGATGTCGGAATCCGCGGCGCCTCCTACTGCCGTTTGGTCTACCAACAGCGGGTTTGACTGGAAAGGCAAAGACCCAGGGCTGGCAGTGGATTTCCCGAATACCGAGATCTCGTCCGGATACGGCAGGACGGTAGGTTGGCAATTCCGGGAAGGAAGGGATTTCTCCAGGGATTTTCTCACGGACAGCTCAGCATTTGTGATCAATGAGACGGCGGCAAAGTTCATGGGACTGAAGGATCCGGTAGGACAGATCGTTAAATGGGATGGACATCCTTTCATCGTGATCGGCGTCATCAAAGACATGATCGTGGAATCCCCTTATGATATGGTCCGGCCTCATTTTTTTCACCTGTCCAAATATCCCCTCGACCTCGTGCTTGTAAAAATAAATCCGGTGGTAAGCGCCAGCGAAGCCCTGGGGAAGATCGGAAAGGTATTCAGAGCTAACAGTCCCGCACAGCCGTTCGAATACAAGTTCGTGGACGAGGAATATGCCAGAAAATTCGGGGACGAACAACGCATCGGCAAGCTGTCGGCCTTGTTTGCCGTGCTGGCCATCTTCATCAGCTGCCTCGGTCTGTTCGGAATGGCATCCTTTATGGCGGAACAACGGACGAAAGAGATCGGGCTGAGAAAAGTATTAGGCGCTTCGGTTTTCAATCTGTGGCGGCTGCTCTCCAGGGATTTTGTATTCCTGGTGCTGATTTCCCTGCTCGTCGCTATGCCGCTGGCCTGGTATTTCATGAATGGCTGGCTCCAGCATTATCAATACCGCTCCGGAATGCCCTGGTGGGTCTTTGCCGCGGCCGGCGCCGGCGCCATCCTTATTACCCTGTTTACCGTCAGCTATCAGGCGGTGAGGGCGGCCCTGGCCAACCCCGTCAGAAGCCTGAGGACGGAATGACCAGCGCGTCCTTTCTTTTTTTATGGTAATAGATATAGGAAGCGGCTTCCAGCAGCATGATGATAAGCATGAATGCGGCCCCGCTGAGGCCCCCGCCCGTAGACATCACCGAATAGGTTGCCCCCACCAGGTCGAATGCGAAACCCGCATAAGCCCATTCTTTGAGCCTTGGAAAGCCCGGAACAAGGAGCGCGATCACACCCAGTACCTTGGCAATGCTGATGAAGGTGATGAAATAAACAGGATAGCCCAGCATTCCATGCATGAATTTGATAGAATCTGCGGAAGGTGAGATCCCGCCAATGGCGGTGAAGAGCATAAATCCACAGAACAAAATGGTGAACACCCAGTAGAGAACTTTTGTCTTTTTCATTTTCTAAATTTTAGCGTTTTTTTTAGCGATTGGTGATTTTGGTTTGAAGTCTCTTCCCATAAATATATGAAACCTTTTGGTTGCTCAAAATATTTGCCTGGGTTTTTTCTAAAAATTTATGGTAGAAAGTATAGGAAGCGCCGGCCAACAGTAAGGGCACAATCATAAACCCCCATGCGCCTGGGCCCTGGCCCGCTGCTATGATGGAGAAACTGGCGCCGATCAGATCGAATGAAAGCCCTGCATAAGCCCATTCTTTGACCCTGGGGCTACCGGGAATAAGGATCGCGATCACCCCAAGAACTTTGGCGACGCCGATGAATGGAATAAAATACAGCGGATAGCCGAGACCGTCATGCATTCCTTTGACGGCGTCCGACATGGAGAGGATATCGGGGATGGCCGAACCCAGCATCAGAAAGGCGAACAACCCGGTGAAGATCAGGTAAAGAATTTTTGTCTTTTTCATTTCGGAAATTTTTATTGTTATTGATTTTGTTTATCAATACAAATGTATTTCCGATAAATGGATTGAATACTGTGTAGAAAGGACTTGTTAGGGGGGTGATTGCGACAGAAACATTTATTCTTGCGCCGGTCCGGCGGCGTTTCTTCTTCCTTTACCGGCGCGCTGCTCCTTCTGTTCTTCCTTCCACTGCTGGTATTTCTTTTTCTGATCGTCGTTCAGCACAGCCCTGATCTGCTGGTCCGTGTTCATAAATAATTTTCTCTTCGACCGGCGGTCGGCTTTTTCATTTCCCGACCGGTTCGCATTCAGGCTGTCCATGGCCGTTGCCTGGTTCAGCAGGATAAGGTTCATTTGCTGAACTTGCGCAGGCTCCAGGCTCAGTTTTTCCTGTAAGTTGGTGAGCTGTCGGGCGGCCCTTTTTGCTGGCGACCCTATTTTCCGCGTGTCGGCAGCGGCTGGTGAGGATGTTGTGGTGTCCGTAGTCTGCGCAGAGACTATTCCTTCCATTCCTATGACAAAGCATAATAAGGCCAGGTATTTTTTCATGACAATACGACTCCCGGCCAGGCGAAAAGTTTAACATCGGCGCCATTGACCTGTCCGAATTTTCCGGTCCCTTGAACCCTTTCCCCGGCATAGTAGTTGAACTTTTTGGAACATATTGGTTTTCAAGTATCTGCAAAAAGTTCAACCTCTATGGCCAAAAACACATATCACAAGTGACGGTGGCGGGCTGATCCTCGGAAAGAACGGCGTCTCTGTCCAAAAAAGATCCCGGCAGGTTTATTGTTCCTGCCGGGATTGACGTTCATTCACCATCCTTACTGTCTCGCCAAAGAACCACCGATCGCCTTCAGCTCTTTCCGCAGACCTTCATTGTCGACGAGTGATGCCAGTTGTTCCAGCAAAAGGCCGGCAGCCTTCGGTGGCAAAGGTTGTGGATTCAGTTCGTCAGTGACGGATCTCCAGGGTTCGGGTTGGGGGCTAAAAAGGGGAAGGGTAGCGAGCCCATAGATAATAGGGTAGGGATCGCCAGGACCAGGATCTGGGCCAGGACCATGACCGGGTATATGGAACCAGGGATAGGTTGGGCAGATATCCGGCTCGTCATCATAGCTCATGCCTTGTACGCCTTCGGCGAATAATCTTTTTCCAACGGCGATCACCCGCGGACCGTATTCCTGATGATTGAGCTGGCCGCCGATCGATTTGAGGACCAGCGAAACTCCGACTTTGGCGGCGGAGCGGGACAGTACAGGCCCCATCGGCACGATCCAGTCCCAGGCTTCGGGCCGGAGGTTACCGAGAAGCGATAGCCAGGAGGTAATTTTTGAATGTTGCATAGAAAATAGTTTTG
>DATHHO010000283.1:0-17076 GCA_035317125.1 Puia sp. | reverse complement strand
TTTTCGGTGAAGCTGTAATACACGCTGTCCTTTTTGTGCCGGACCAGGATACGGGATGACAATTTCTGAAAGTCGCCTCTGGCTGCCGTCTGCTTGTACACAAAGGCGAAGTAGGGAATGTCGGCGGCGACCTTCTGTCTCCAGGTGACGACGATCAGCGAATCCGATGCTTTAACCGCTCCCACGACAGGTGGCAGAAAATCGGGAGACTTTCCGATCGTGACGTCCCCCGTGACGCTGCCAAGGGTCTGGCCGCTCCTGCCAACTATATCCAGCTGATAGGTATAGCTTTTGTTCTTCTGACGCTGCACTTCCTCATCGATATACGCCGTCCCCATGGCCTTCCGGAACAGCGCATTAAAGGCCAGGAATCCATAATCATCCGTGTTGGGATGTTGCTGGATATACAGACCCGTCTCCTGGTCTGTCTTTGTTTTTGTCCTTTTGCGCACCTGCTCCCAGACCTCCTCACCCGCTATCTTTCTGAAAACATCCGGCGAAGCCGCCGCATACACCGCGCCCAGCTCTTTTACGGACCGCGGATTGCCCGTCTCCATGCGGCTGAGCCTGTACTGGGTAGCCACGCTGTCGCCGGGACCGCCCTGCCGCAGACCGTGGTTGTTGATAAAGACCACGGGACCGCGCGATGAGTTATAGACCGGGAGACCGGTGACTTTCCCGCCAGCGGGCGGTGTGTTCTGCTGTGCTTCCAGACCGCCGCCGCAGACCACCGACAAAAGGACCGACAGGAAAAGAATGCCGGGACCGCGGGAAAACAGGTCAGTGCCGTTGTGCATATAGTTCATTTTACAGTTTTCTTTATAAGCTGAAAGATATTCCGAATCCATTCTGATTATCATAGCTCAGGTGCAGTTTCCCGTCAAGACAGATCTTTACTCCTGTGGGAATGGCGCATAGCTGCACACCCCAGAAATCGTGACAGATATGGCCGCACAAGCCCGTATAACAATCGTCATCGCAATCGCCGACATGCGCATCGAAATGCCCGGCCAGATCGGCGGCAAGAGAAATATTCCCGCTGCCGTTATCATAATACCCCGACACATCTCCCGAGGCGGCGACATTCACCGCCGCGATATCATGCCCGTCGATGGACACCGATCCACCCGCCGACCAGCCCGCGCCGATATAGATGCCGTAGGTGCCCGCGCCGATGCCCATATTGAGCTTGACCAGCGCATTGTTCGTATAATAAATATTTCCGGTGACCACGGAAAATAATGTACCCGTGAGGTTCACCCCGATATCCGACTGCGCCTGCAGATCGATCCCTTTCAGTACTCCATTGTCGAGATAACCGGGTTCGATAAAGCTGGTATAGTTGGCCAGTTCCGGATGGTTGGCCACATTAAGTCCCCAGCCCGCAGTGATATTGGCATTCTCGTTAAAGATGCCTAGCAGGGAGGATTGATACTGCGCCCCGATCAAAAAATAGGTGTCGTTCTTCGCGGCCGAGAGCACAAAGGTCGCGGAGCCCTGCGCCGTCACCACTTTTGGTATAAGGTTGATGCCCGCATTGATATCGATCTTCAGCAGGGATTTCGGGATGTCCACCAGCAGGTCAGCATTGGCTATATTGACCGTCAGCACATCGAGGTTGGCCGAGCCTTTTATGACCGGCCCGTTACTCACCGTGACATTGATGTTCGCCACGCTCACGGCCGTACCCAGCCCGGTGATGGAGGCATCCCCGGTGATCGTCACCGACCAGCTGCCGTCGCCGGTATTCAGGCTGAACCCGCCACCCGGATTATTGATGGAGACGATCGCCCCGATGGGGATCACTACGTTGGCCTGAAAAAAGGCGGAGACCGAAATACCATTCGGCACCTTGAAATAGCTGAACGAAATATTTGCTCCCGGCAGGCCCGCGATGGTGATGCTTCCCGTGCCCGCAAAACCCTTTTTATCCGCCTGGTTTACAAACTGCAGATTGGCGGAGACCTTGGCGATACCCACCATATCGAAGCTCAGTCCGATGTCATCGACCGACACCGATCCTCCCGTACCGAAATGGACGCCACCCACGTTGGCCTTTATCCATGGTATGGCCTTGAGCAGGAAATTTCCCTGCACATCGACGCCCATGCCGTTATTCGTATGAAAAGAAATATCCGTGATCGTCACCGAGGCCAGCCCGAAGAAATCCTCATTGATATTCGTGGGCACCGTCGCGGCAAACTGCCCATTGGTCTGGATCTGAAAGAATTGAAGGGACATATCCCCGAACAGGGAAGGGAAATGAACGCTGCCCGAACCGCCGATATAATACACACTGGAATTGCCCAGCTTGCCAAAGCTCAGCGGTACCGGACCTCCAAGGAATTTCACCACCCCGAATACATCGATCCCACCGCTGGGTATGGTAAAGCTGCCGCCATAAAGCTGATCGTTGGCGATGCTCAGGTTGGCAAAATCCACTTCGGACACCTGCGATCCGGGGATCTGTACTTTGATATTACCGCCGACGCTGAACCCGTTATCACTGAATGAAAGCGCATTCAGCGTTGCGCTCCAGCCCGCTATGGAGAAGGTCGGCGCCGGGCTCATATTCACTTTTACGCCGCTGATATATCCATTGGTCCCAACCCAAAGGTCCTGGATCTGGAAGGTCGTATTGCTGAGCAGCGGTATGGTATTCATGCTGATGCTTCCCGCCAGATGCAGGCCATCCGACTTCACCGAGCTGTGCGCGAGATCCAGCGTGACGGTGAACCCGTAGAGGTTGAAACTCTGCGTACCGGACCCGGCCACGGAGAGGCTGCTGGCCGTCAGCGTCCCGCTGCTGTTAAGCACCACGGTGGTCTGACCGGATGCGGATGCGCCGTTCTGCAGATATTCCTTCAGCGATGCATCCACATAGGGTGCGATGCCGGAGGGCATGAAGGAGGCATAATCGATGGCGGCTGACCCTTCCAGTTGTCCCGCATCGCCGGTTGTGCCGGTCTGCCGGATGACCAGCGCATCGGTGCCGTTGGTCAGGGTTACGGGCAGGAAATTAAAGGCTTTCATCGGCAGATTGGTCAGGTCCGTGGTGACCACGCCATTCACCGGCACAGGGAGATTGTTGGTAATATCCACTTCCACATCCGTGAAAGGGATCGTGGCATCCGGCCGCACGGAGAATACCGCATTGCCCGGCAAGTTGATAAAGGAGCCGCTCAGCTTTTTACGCGTGGCGGTCTCATCGGTGATCTTATCGATCTGCACGGTGAAACCCAGCAACTTGCTGATATTGAACGAGGCCGTTCCCAGCGAGAAATTAAGGGTGCCATCCGCCGCAAAGGATTGTGTTTTGGGTTGCGCGACAAAGCCGGACATGCTCGCCTTGAACGTATAGCTGCTGTCCTTTGCAACGACCAGTGAATAATTGCCGCTGTTGTCCGTGACCGTTTGAAGATAGTCCAGACCGTCGACAGCCACGCTGGCTTTGGGGGCTGCTTTTCCGGCCGCGGTCACCTGACCGGATACCCGGACCCCCTGTGCAAGATATACGGTCTTCTTAGCCGTATCCGTTTCGTTTACGGTAAGCGTTATTTCTTGTGGAGCATAATCCGATCCCGCAGGGCCGGCGATGATAAGTTGCAGGGTACCTGCCGGGCCCTGGATATAACGGGTCCCGTCACTGCCGGTCAGTTCCGTGGAATCGGTACCGTCGATAGTGATGCCAGCCCCCGCGATCTTTTGTTTTTTGGCGTCTAGTACGGTGATGAGCATACGCCCCATATCTTTCTTCAGCACGATATTCTGGAGGTCGACGGGACCGGAGGGATTGTCTTTCGGGTTGAGCACCGTATTGGCCCAGAGGGCGCTCGCCATCGTATTTTTTGAATCCGTGTATCCAAAGCTTGCCGGGTTCATGGGATTGCCCTGCGCGACCGACTGCTTGTAGGTGTCCGTGCTCTGGATGCTGGACACGAACCTCGCCGTGCGCGGACTGCTGCTGCCGCTCCCTCCGCTGGCGCCCGCGCTGCCGGAAGTAGCGCTGCCCACGCCCTTTCCTTCCGAAGACGGAAGGATCACGATCTTCATCAGTTTTTTATCATCCCCCGAACCAGCCGTAGCGACAGGAGGATCCTTCGACAGCAGATCCCGGGTGATCGTCACCGGCAGATGCCGGTCCTGGAACCCCAGCGCATGGATGATCAGCGTATCCGTACCCGCCTTGTCCGTCGTGGCAAAATATCCATCGGAGTTGGCAGGGAAACGAGACCCGCCCGAAGCCCAGTTCAGCACGGCATTGCTGACAGGCTTGTTTGCCTCATCGACGATCCTGCCCGTGACCGCATAAGCGATAAAGTCGAATACATAATCGAGGTGTGCGATATTTCCCTTTTTGGTGAGCGTAACGGTGCCCTCATGCTCAAGGCTGCTGCCCGGTACGCTGATGATATAATGCATGGGATTGGGATTCACCGGGATATTGGACAGGGTGAATGCGCCGGAGGAATCCGTGGTAGTGACCATCTGTCCGAAACTGATGGTCTGCGCCATATTATTGATCAGACCGGCTGGCGTGTTGATTGGCATGGCCTTTGGATTGCCAGGCTGCGGGGAGCCGCCGCCCGGAGGTTGGCTTTTGTTACCGGTACTCGTCTGCGTCGAAGGAATATTCGGTCCTTTGCCGGATGGAGAGCTTTTGCCACCGGACGATCCGCCCACCGGTACCATGCTGGAGTTGGCCATGGATGGAAAGCTTATAACATGGTTGAGGGTCTTTGTCGTTGCCTTGCTGTATGCATCATCGGTGAGATAGAGTGTCACGATGGCGCCGGGTATCGCCTGCTTGGCAATCCCACCCGTAGTCTCCGACACCGTCCCGTAGAAGGTAGTCGGAGCGGCCGACAACTGCCAGGTCTCCTGGATGGTCTGGGGAGCCGTGGGATGGGTGTTCACCTGTACAACCGAAAGGCTGGTGCGGTAATCCGAAAAATCCTGCGCCCCTACCTTTATCTTATATTCGTCCGCATTCCCGGTACTGTAGAACAAACGTGTCCCCGTGTACGCATCATTGATAGACGATACTCTGATATATTGCTGCCCGTCGATCGTTTCCGTGATACGGCTGCCCGGATCGATATTCCCTTCCGACTTCAGAGATGGATTGCTGGTATAAAAGTCCGCGCGACGGTAGACGCCGATCACAGCCGTAGGTACCTCTGCCTTGTCGGGGTCATCGGCAAAAGCCAGCAGACGGAAAGTGTTGGCGAAGGCTTTGATCTCGCCAAGATCATAGCTTGTGGAATTTGGAGGCAGGACGAAAGAAAGCGCGGGCAGCGTAAAATAATTATCCTGCACGCTGAGACTGTATTTGTATCCTTTCCCGCTGCCAAATGCGGCCGGAGGAATAAAGGAAAGCTGAAAATTCCCCTGGTCATCCGTCAGCCCCGTTCCCGCCAGCTGTGGCGTGGTACCCGGATGTGTCGTATCGGTCGCCAGCAATCTGAGGATAGTATTGGCCATCGGATGGGACTCCGCACCATAGCTGTTAAAAAAGCTGGGATCGTTAGCGCTTACAGACCCCGCACCTCCGCCAAACACGCCGATCGCATAAGGGACTTTTTCCCTGATCTGCTGGCTTGTCGATGGGGCGGTGGGTGCTGTGGGCTTTGCGTTCTTCAGCGCGACCAGGCTGATGCCCTCTGTCGGCTGTGCATTGCGGTTATTGCCCGGCCCGGGGTTGCCATTGTTCCCTGACGCACCATTCGGGGGATTACCGTTGGCGGCCGTCATCCCGGTACCACCCTTTAAGAGGATCCTCATCGTCGGCTTAGCCCCTGCCACAAAGGTAGGATCGGCCAGCGTGGCATTCACCAGCGCCAGGTCCGTGCCTTTCAGCCCCACGCCGGGGAACAGACCGGATGGAGGAGTGAATTTGGAGGCCGTAGTCAGTGCCGTCTCCTCCGACTTCCGGTAATACCAGGTCAGTCTGCCTTTGATGGTCTGTGCCGGCAGGTTGCCGCTGGTCGGCGAGGAGGCCGTGGTCTGTCCGGCGCCATTCCCCGTGCCGGTGGTATCCCCATAGACAAAGCTGGTCACTTCGCTGCGCCCGTTATTACGGAAGGTCACGGAATTGAAGGGGTCTCTGGCCGTCACCAGGAGCGCATACCGGCGGCCGGGGGTAAGAGTGGGCATGGCGGGACCATACAGCAGCAGGTTGGCCGCATTCACCGTCTGCTGGAAGAACAACGGGCTTGTCGCAGACCGCATGGCGTCGTTGGGATTGCGCCCGTCAAGGATCTCGACCATATTCACGGTATATTGTGTGGATGGCGGCGCTCCTGCCGGGGTCGTCCAGCTGATGACAAAATTCTGGGTGGTGAGGGCCGAGACCGGCTGCCCGTCGAACGGGCTCAGAATGACCGGAGGCTCCACGCTGGTGATCGGAAATGAGTTGCTGCAGCCAAGCGGCTGACCGGAAGACAGCGGCTGGTTGGTCGTGTAATTAAAGGCCTGCACACAGACCTGATAGTTCCCTTCCGGCAGACCATTGCCGCGGATCACCTGCTCTTTGCTGATACCGGAAAAGACAAGGGTATTGTAATCGAAGAGCTGGCTGATATCCGCAGCGCTGAGGTTACGGGTCTCGCCGCCGTTGATATGGATCGGCGTGGGGCTTTTATAATGAGGGTCTACGCGCAGGACGATCCCGTTGTCCCCGGTGATCGTTCCACGCAGCTGGATGTCCTGGGGAAGATTGTTCATGCTGCGCAGCACGATCAGCACCTGCTGAGGCCGGGATGCATAATCCGTCACCTTGGAAGGATAAGGAGGGAGGATGCTCACCCGGATATCGACTTGCGCTGTTGCTGCCCTTATCAGCATCAGCAGGGTAAATACAGCAAAGATTCTTTTCATAGCGTAATTATTAAAAGCTGTACCCATAAGCCAGTTCGGCACGCGTTTCGGAAAATGCAGGCAGGAGCTGGGTTACATTTACGGGTCTGTCATTGGTATAAAAGAACAGGGCGCTCAGGCTATGTCTGTTCAGGAATTTATATTGCAGGTTGGCGGAGGCATTGACGGTGTGGTCGTCGGAGCCGCTGCGCTTACCCCCGAAAAAACCGGTGCTGGCCGACACAAGAAAGGCGGATTTGAAAAAGGATTTATTAAGCCCCACCGTAGCCCCCTTGTTCTCATCGGTGGTGCCCGGCGCATCGGCCTTTGTAGCGCTGAGATTGATAAATACCGAGAGACCGGCAGGCAGATAACCGAATGTATAGTTGAGATAGTATTGTTTGTACTTCATATTCCGGCTGATGGCGTTCTGGGCGAAATAGTTATTAAAGTCATTCATCTGCATGATGTTCGCAGAGAGGATGATGGTATTTGTAGTGCTGACGCCGACCAGCATCCACCTTGGGCTGATGGAGAGGTTCTGCGTGGTCTGTACGATCTTCAGCGAATCGGCAAAGCGGATCGTATTCGGCTGCTGGTTATTGGAAAAATTGCTGTAATTGATGTCGATGCCCAGTTGCTTCGTAAAATCCGCGCTCAGCATGGTCGTTGCGATCACTTTATGGGTGGTGGCCTCCTTCTGATGCTGGAGGTTGTCGTGCTGGAACCCGATGCTGCCGGCAAAGCGGAGCTTGTTCTTAAAGAGATGAAAGGAAGGGGCGACCGTATAATTCTCCAGATCGCTGTTGAAGAAATAGGCGCCCATGGACTGAAAATCCGGATCGATGCGCTGGTATTGCAGTTTTACCGTCCAAGTCTTCGTCTTATACCCCAGGGCGGCGCTGATGGCGGTATAGAGCTGGCTGGTGCCGTTGATCGTCGCGATGGAACGGAGTTTTCTCAGCGTGGGATCGCTGACCGAATCGAGGGTCAGCGGGGAATTGAGATCCCGGGTATAGAGGCTGGTGCCAACGTCTCCCTCGATGAGGATATGCTGTGCAAGGGTCAGCCTTGTGCTGACGCCGATGACCGTATTGGCAGCGGGGGATACGGCCAGCGAGTCGAGGGTAAGCTTGCCTACCGACAGACTTCCGGCATCATCTTTTCCTTTCAGCATGCTGAAGTCGATAAAATTATTTTCCGTACCGTACCCCAGTTTGACGGCAAACGCCTTGCGGGTAAAGGAGATCGGCGCCAGACTCTGGGTCGTGGTATCGATGGTGGTGGCCCTGTTGAGACGGCCATACATAAAGCCAAGGCGGAACTTGCCGGGAGTCAGCTCGACGCCGGCTCCCAGCATGGTATAGCCCGCCAGAGTATAGGGTGAAAAATTTATATTCCGGTAGCCCAGGTGCACCGTCACCCATTTATAATGGGGGCTGATGCCAAACTGATTGAAGGGCTGGCTGAAGGACCGGTCCTGTTCGCTGAAAGAGAAATTCATAGGCAGGGACACGCCATAGAGGTTCGCGGTAAGGTTGCCGGAGAACAGCCAGGAAAATGGCGTCCGCCTGTTGGAGATCCCGGAAGCATTGGAAAAAATGCCGCGCAGCTGGGCGGAGCCGCGCAGGGCTACTGGCTTCTGTCCACCAAGGGCGCCGATGTCCTGGGCGACTGCCTGGTGGGTACAGCATGCGGCGGCAAGCACAAGGGTATATATCTTTTTAAGCATAGGTTTGTCGGTTGTGGTCACATTGTCGGTCTGGTCATTTTCCGGTCGCATTGCCTGTATCCGGGTCACACCCGCAGCGTTCTAGAGCATTTCGGCGGCTATCAAAATGGCAGATCGAATTTGCCCTCCGTTATCTGGATGGCCTCGGGCCAGTTTCCAGGAGGATTACCATAATGAGCATTTATAAATCTTCCAGAGAAAACGCCCGATACCCGCGATGAGCTGATAACCGATATGGTCACCGTTGCCGTATCGTCGATATAGGTCACGCCTTCCGGGCTGTGATAATTACAGACTGTTCTTATCTGCGCCTGCTTCAGATGCGTGGTGCCATTGTTGCTGATCACAAAATCGAACCCCTGTTTCTGCCCATTCACGCGCCCAAGCTGAAAGCTCAGCCCATCGATGGTCGTATTTTCCTGAAGGCTGACCCTGCTGGCCCGGTTATTATCACTGCCCGAATACGGTTTTCCATCGATGGTTGCCGAATAATGGGCATCGCCGCCATCCGATGAACCGGAATTGCTCACGGCCACCACACCGCTGTCTTTGGACCCGTTGCTGCCGGTTGCACCCGAGCATCCGGTCAGCAAAAAAACTGCGGGAAAAATTACCGGAAAAAAAGCCTGAAATAATTTTATGGATCTCATATCTGTTGGTTTTGATGGTGATCGTTTCCTCTGCGTGATAATTATCGTTTATTCTCCGTGATGATCATCGCCAATACGGCCCGGTCGTTGTCGCCTATTCGGCGTGATACATTTTTTTCCAGTCGGCCGAGGTAGAGAACGGGATATCGAATTTTCCGTCCGTGATCTGGATCGTTTGTTTGACGTCGGGTGCTTTGGCGTTCTCCAACTTATAGTTACCCGAAAAAGTACCGGAAATACGCGAACCGCTGATCGAGGTTACATTCACCGTGACCCCATCATCGACGTATACTACCCAGTCTTTTGTAACATACCCTTCGAAGCTAAACTTCGGAAGAATGCTTATCGTTGTGCTGCCCGTCTTGTCCGGGAGTTGAAAAGTAAGTTTCTGCACCGGGTTTTCAGGATCGGCCAGCATAAAAAAAACAGGACTCTCCCCTCCTTTCACCCGGAAGGCGGCGTTAAGATTTCCCGTACCCGTGTTCGACGAAAATTTTACGCCATCGACGATAGCGGAAAAACTGGCATTGCCCCCACCCGGTGAACCAGCATTTGCGGAAGCCGCCGGATCGGCGGAAACATCCTTAGCCGCACGGTCACCGGTAGGGTTGCTGCCTGCCGCGCTGAAACATCCCGTGAATAAAAACGCAGCGAAAAGCAGAACGGCGGCAGTGGAAAAAAAGAGAGCAGGTTTCAATTGTTTCATCATGATTTGTTTTTAGATGCGTATCCGTTTGGTGTCCAGTTTCCAGTCTTTTTTAACCGGCTCCATGAGCTGTCAGCTGGGGATGAGCTTTGACGTCGCCATGGGTATATCGAACTTCCCGTCCGTGACCACAACATTCTTTTTTGGGTTTCTCGGCGTATCCGAGCCAAGGCTGAATTTTCCGGAAAAAGTACCGGTAACTCTGGTCGAAGTCAATGAGGTTATGGTCAGCACGACTCCATCATCTCCAAAGAACCTGGCAAACTTATCGTTAGAGATATCCGTGTTCAGGGTTATGCCGCATTTACAACCATCGGTTTTCGTAAACGTTCCCACTTTGGCAGGAAAAGAGAACCGGAAAGAATAGTTGGCCTTGATATCGTTGCCATCTTTTGTGGAAAAAAGATAGAACAGCAGATACTGCTGGGTGTTGTCCGGGCCCGACACGATATAGGCAGCATTCTGCTGCTGGAGCTCATCCACCCCATTTCCGGTCTCCGCCTGACCGTCAAGAGAAAACGATAAATGGGCTTCACCGGGAGAGGCAGTAGTTCCGGAATCATCGGCTGCTGCGGAATTTGCATCCCTGGCCGCTTTGCCGGCTGCGCCGGAACATCCCGTGAACATCTGGACGGATAAAAAGAGGACGGCTGACAAGGTAAGTGATCGCATATAGGTATTTTTTTTTGCAGGTTTAACGCTGATCCAGTTGGGCAGCGGCTTTTCTGAGACTATCCAGTGCACCGGGGGTAAGTCCCATGGCATTTCTCATCTTGATCATCGCGTTTTTTGCGGCGGCCTGGCTGGGATCGTTTGGATTATCTCCCATTTTTGAAATGCCGGAATCCGACAGGACCCTTGCCGCCGTAGACAGGATATCTGCCCCGGCTGTTTTAAGTTTATTGGTATCGGGTTTGCCTTCAGAAATGGACTGCATAAGATCATTGACCTCCGACTTGAGCTTGCTGGTATCCATAAGCTGATCGATCCCACCGGCGGGCTTCGCGGCGGCGTTCTGGCCATTGCCGGCATTGGTAGGGGAGCCCCCATCTGAAGCCTTATCGGTGTTTGCAGCATTGGCGGCAGCTTTGCCCTGCCCGGAACCGATATTGCCCGAGCAGGCAACCAGCAAAAAGAAGGACAGAACGGGAAATAATTTCAGGTATCGCATATATTGCTTTTTATTTTTCATGTCCGGCAGTTTATTTTTTCATCCCTCTCATCATGTGAACCATCATGTTTTCATCGGTCTCCGTATAGCCGGCAGGTATTTCGAACAGGGAAGCCGGAAAAGATTTCTCTTCCGCCCTGATCAGCTCCATGCCCATGGAATAATCTTTCTCCACCGTCTCCATTTTTACGATAAACCCGCCTGCGCCGGCATTGTCCAATGCCTGCATCATCTGAGGTTTCATATTCTGTACGGACACCAGTTTTTTATAAAGGGCATAGCCCGGCACATCCGTACTGGTCCAGAGGTCCATCGTCGATTTGGATTTAAAGATCCCGGACCCGGTGGTAGAAGTCATTTTTACATGCGTGCAGGAATATCCGTCTACCGTTTCGCTGCCGATCCTGGTGACCTTATAATCGCTTGTGACGGCGTTGATCAGCGAAGTGTCGATAATGTTGAGTGAATAGGTTTTGGTATCTGGATACAGCGAAACACTGTACTTTGGCTGACCCGCCCTACCGATGATGATGATCTTACCGCTCATGGCACCCGGCATATTTATTCTCATCTCATTGCGCCCGCTGCCACTGTTGGTGAAATACGTAAAGGTCGTATCCTTGCCGGTGCCGGATTTTTTTGACGTTGCCGTAGTCTGATATTGGTAGAAGACACCGCTCCCGCCACTGCTGCTCATAAAGTTTTTTATGGCGGCGGCCGAATCAGCGGCGGATACGCCGCCACCCCCGACAAAAAGCCCCAGCGCCTTCATGGTCGCTCCGGCAGCGGAGGTATCACCAGGGGAGGAAGGGCCACCGCTATTGGATAAGGAGCTGCTGCCCCCCGAACCCGTTTTTGTCGTTGGGTCCGCTTTGTCGATCGCTTTGTTGGTGGCCTGGCTGGCCTTGTCGTTTGCCCGGCCCTGGGAGGTTTGCTTAACGGTATTCAGCAGGTTCTTAAAGAACTGGGCATGCAGGGAGACGGGGTTGATGGCAGCGAAGAGCAGCATCAGCAGGACAGCGCGGGATGGTGATTTTTTCATAATTCATAGTATTAATATAAGGGCAAGTAAAAAAGACAGTATAGCCAGACCAAGGAGGACCCATTGTATCCATTTTGTGTTTCTTTCCCCGGTCATAACTGGATTTGTTCTTTATGAACCAAAGGTCGGGGCATAAAAAAAACGCCCGCCGGATACTCGACGAACGTCTTTCTAAAATCGTTAAACGTTTCAGGTGCAGGCCATGGCCGGAAGAGGCGGCGGCTGATCAAACCCTTAGCAGACCTTACCGTGTAGCGGCCTGATCTTCCCAGCTCAGTATGGCGGTGAGTTTATTACCATGCTGCACAAAAGTTATATTCGCGCCGAGGGACGCAGCCAGGTCCCGGGCGATCTGAAGGCCCAGACCGGACCCACCGCTGTCTATTTTTTCATTGCGCATGCGCGCATTCAGAGAAGCAGCATCGGCTTTGGCAGACTGGTTGGTTATGGAGAGGTTCCGGCCTTCTGCGGTGATGGAGATAGAACTACCCTCATCGCTGTATTTGACGGCATTCTGGAGCAGGTTACGAAGGATAACGGCCAGGAAGTTCTCATCGGTCGTCAGTAAAAATTCTTCGGACACCTGCTGGTCGATACGGATGCTTTTTTCTTCTATGGGCTCTTTCAACAGCCCGATCTCTTTCTGCACCAGCTCCCCAACCCTCAACGTCATGGGTTGTGGCGTAAAATGCTGCATCTGGCTCTTACTCCAGAGCAAAAGGTCTTCCATCGTTTCCAGCACATTCTCCGAGGCCGATCTCAACCGTTCGTCGTGCCGACGTCTTGCCGTTTCATCCAGCAGCTCCGGCTTCTGCTTCTGGATCTCCAGCAACTGGACGATCCTGCTGACAGGCGAACGAAGGTCATGGCTGATGATGCCAAAAAGCCTGGCCTTGGTGTCATTGGCAAGCGCAAGCTGCCGGTTGGTGATGGCAAACTGCTCATTCTTCTCGTTGAGGATCCTGTTGAGATTTTCCTTGTTGCGGTAAATAAAATATAAGAGCAGGGCGATGATCCCCAGCGCTACCAGCCCCAGCACCAGCAGGACCCTGGTATGTGCGGCATTTTCCAGCTCCAGGACATTCAGACGGTTCTCTTTGTTGAGCGAGATGATCCGCTGCTCCTTCTGGCTCGTCTCGTAGCGTGTTTCCTGGTCGGCAAAATTCGTGGAGAGCTTCTCTTTGGTAAGCGAGTCCGACTGCTGAGCATAGAGCTCGAAATATTGCAGCGCGGTGTTGGTATTCCCAAGCCCTTTCTGGGCAAGGGCCATGAATTTGAGGACATTCGAATACAACTCCCGGCTGAATTGTTTCGCCACCGGGAGAGCCTGCGTCAGCACAGCGATCGCCTGGTCGGGCTTGCCGGTTTCCTCCCAGAACCTTCCTTTTATCATCTGTGCCTGGAAGATCATCAGCGGCGAACGGGTCTGCGTGGCGATCATATCGCCCTTGTCCAGATAAGGCATTGCCTCCGCATACTTACGGTGGTCGATAAAATAGATGGCAATGTTCAGATCGGAAGAGACCCTCTCGGAGGGGAACTGCGGACTGTTGGCCGTAGCCTTTTCCAGCTCGTTGTCATAATATAGCGCGGAGTCGATATTCCCCGACTGCGTGAACGCTTCGACAAAAGAGCTCAGCAGCCGGTTGCCCACGACCGGCGAGACGGATGAAAAACGTTGTCCCTGTCGCAGGGCCTGAAGGCTCTTGTCCATCATCTGGGTATTCAGATAAAGCTTGGAAAGCATGTCGCACTGTATCGCATAGTCGAATTTTTTCTTTGGGTCCTGGGTGGTATCCACCTGGCGCTCCCGGCTTTCGAGGCTTTTGATAAAATAATCCTGCGCCGTGCTGTAATAGGATTTCTGCTGATAATAGCTTCCGAGGGCATAGTATCCGTCCTGGAGAAGTGCGATGTTCTTTGTCGTGTCCATGATGGATTGCAGGATATTCTTGCATTCCTCCACTTTTTGTTGCTGCTGAAGCTGAAAATTGACGGGGATCAGCGCCACACAGGCCTTGCTGATCCGCGTGGCCGATCCTGCCTGCTGGGCGCTGTGGAGGCTTTCGTAAAAATAATATTGTGCGCTGTCGAATTTTACCTGATAATAATATCCGATGGCTACATAAATGAAAAATGAAGACCGGCTGTCCTGGTCGCTGGGTTTGGTAAGCTGCAGCCCTTTCAATCCGGCTTGTTGTAAGGCGGCATAATTTCCCTGTACCCCCTTCTGGTTGATCCGCAGCGATTCGCAGTAAGCAAGCCAGGTCCTGAGCTTGTCCTTGTCATCCAATTTCGACAGATCGGGCTCCTGGGCCAGTACGGACAACGGAAGGAGAAGGCGGACCAGACATAAAAGAATAACCAGTTTTCTCTTCATAACAGTACGTTTTAATCTACCTGCGGCAGTTGACAGGGTCAGAACATCGAACTCAATGCGTTTTTATACAATTTTCCTACGGGTAGTTCATATTCGGGAAGATGGATCTTGTTGCCCTTTACCGCATTCACCTTTTCCCGGTTTACGATAAAGCTCCGGTGGATGCGGATAAAGGTATCAGCGGGAAGCCGCTCATGCATGCTGCTCAGCGTGCCCAGGACAAGATATTGCTTCGCCAGGGTCATGATCCGGGTATAATCCTTCATGGCTTCCAGGTATAAAATATCATGCAGCGCAATCTTGTATTTATCATATCCCTGTTTGATCACGATACAGCCCGTCTCCTGTTCTTTCTCAAACGCACAGGCCCTCGCACGCATTTCCGCAAAATCGCGGAGGCGAAGGGCGCAGCGGGAAAACCGTTCGGCAACGATGGGCTTCAGCAGATAATCAAAGGCTTCTATCTCATATCCTTCGATCGCATATTCGGGGTGTGACGTAATAAATACCGGGGCCGGCACCTGTCCGGACAGGATACGGATCAGCTCGAGCCCCGACATCTCCGGCATTTCGATATCGGCAAATACGATGTCGGGCCGGAACCTTGAGATGAGCTCGAATGCCTCGATGGGGTTTCCGCAGGCGGCTATTTTATGAAGGAAAGGAAAGCGCCCGGCCTGCGCCTCGATGGCCATGCGGTCAATTTCGTCATCATCTACTATCAGATATCTCAATGCTTCAGGCATATGTTAATGGTTGCTTAAATATAATGAAATACTTCAAGATGGGACTTTCCGGGGTATGTTAATGGGCTGGGGCTTCGGGTCCGGATGGGCGGGAATGGGGCGCCACCGGGTGGTGAGGGTGGCGGGTGGCGGGAGCTGAAAGTGACGGAGGTGATCGTGAGGACCGCACAACACAGGCAAAACGGCCCACAAAAGAAGGCCAGGCGCCCTACGAAAGCTAAAAACTTAGGAGTGACCGGTTGCCCCTCAAGAATCCCGCGAACCAGCCTACCCCAAAAACGGAAAGCACCAAGTCGTTTTCGGTACTTCCGCCGAGGCTTCCGTACTTACTGACCCGATGCTTTCTTGAATCCCCTTTGCCTTTTTACGGGCTCCGGTTCTTCATTGATTTGCGTTTATCGTTTGACTTATATCCGCTCCTCAATTGTAAATCTAAGATACATCATCCCTACCCCTGTTTCCAAATTTTAGGCCTCAAGGTTATGCACTCGTTTTGCACCAGGTTATCCACATTGTGTAACTATAAAATTTCATACCTTTGCGCCCTATGACACAAGAACAAATCAAGAGTATGAGGGATCGCGTCGTCGTCCTGAGGAGGTTTCTTTGACGTCGATAACCGCCAATATAAGATCAATGAAGAGAAGACGCTGTCTTTAAGCCCGGGCTTCTGGGATGACAATAAGCGCGCCACGGAAATTCTCAAGAACATCAAGCTGAACGAATACTGGGTCAAACTCTTCGAATCGGTGGATACCGCCGTGGAAGACTTTGCCGTGCTCTTCGACTTCAGGAAGGCCGGAGAAGCCACCGAGGAAGAGACGCGCGAAGCGTGGGAGAAGGCCAATCAGCAGATCGAAGAAGCCGAATTCAAAAGCACGCTCAATCAACCCGAAGACGAGCTGCCCGGCGTTATGCAGATCAATTCCGGGGCCGGGGGCACGGAAAGCCAGGACTGGGCCGAGATGCTGCTGCGCATGTACCGCATGTACGGGGAAAAACAAGGCTGGTCTGTCTCCGAGCTCGACCTGCAGGACGGAGAAGGCGCCGGCATCAAGAGCGCCACGATCCAGTTCGACGGTCCCTTCGCCTATGGCTTTCTCAAGGCGGAGAGCGGCGTTCATCGTCTCGTACGTATTTCTCCCTTCGACTCCAATGCCCGCCGCCACACCTCATTTGCCAGCGTGTACGTCTATCCCCTGATCGACGACACCATTGAAATAGCGGTCAATCCCGCCGATATCGAATGGGCCTTCTTCCGCAGCGGTGGCGCCGGCGGACAGAATGTAAATAAAGTGGAGACGGCCGTAAGACTGACCCACAAGCCCAGCGGCATCATCGTGGAATGTCAGCAGGCCCGCACGCAGGGGGAAAATCGCGAAA
The DNA here is from genome assembly GCA_035317125.1 of Puia sp. Classification (GTDB taxonomy): domain Bacteria; phylum Bacteroidota; class Bacteroidia; order Chitinophagales; family Chitinophagaceae; genus Puia. The sequence continues at coordinate 408 of DATHHO010000283.1, read as the reverse complement.
AGGCCATGACCATGCTCAAAAGCCGCCTGTATGAAGAAGAAATGCGCAAGCGCGAAGCCATAAAGAATGCCAACAACGCCAGCAAGAAGAAGATCGAATGGGGATCGCAGATCCGTTCCTATGTATTTCATCCCTATAAAATGATCAAAGATCACCGCACGGATTATGAAGTGGGCAATGTCCAGCCGGTGATGGACGGTGAGCTGGATGGGTTTATAAAGGCCTACCTGATGAGCGAGAAAGAGACGGCGAATCAATAATAAATAATCACACACATGAACCTGGGCTATTTCAATTATCCTGCTCCTGGCAACGAACCGGTACTCAATTATGCGCCGGGCAGCAAAGAAAAAGAAGAACTGAAAAAAACGCTGAAGGAACTAAAAAGTACAGAACACGATATCCCGA
>DATHHO010000282.1:0-22159 GCA_035317125.1 Puia sp. | reverse complement strand
TCATCAGTTTTGACGAACTGCTGGAAGTGTTCTGGGAAGTACACGATCCTACCACGCTGAACAGGCAGGGGAACGATGTGGGGACACAATACCGCAGCGTGATCTTCTTTGAGAACGCAGAGCAGAAGCAGAAAGCGGAGCATTATAAGGAAGAGCTGAACAAGACCAAGGCGTATGACAAGCCCATTGTCACCGAGATAACCGCTTTTACAAAATTCTATCCGGCGGAGGATTACCATCAGAATTATTTCAACACGCATGGCACCCAGCCTTACTGCTCGATCGTGATCCGTCCAAAAGTGGACAAGTTCGAGAAGGTGTTTGCCGCCAAGCTGAAGAAGAAGTCATAAACGGGTTGCCGGTCCGGGGGTCCCAGTCGTTGCCAGGAGGACCCGGATCGTTGCCGGAGAGCCAGCAACCGGACTGACCGGCCTTACTCCGTCCGCAGGCTTTTTACCGGGTTGGCGAGCGATGCCCGGATGGATTGAAAGCTCACCGTTACCAACGTGATCAGCAGGGCCGTCAGCATGGTGATCACAAATACCCAGGCCGAAATGGCGATGCGATAATTGTATCGCTGCAGCCAGCCGTGCATCACATAGTATGAGAGGGGTATGGCGATAAAGAAGGAAAGGAATACCAGTCTCAAAAAATCCTTCGACAGCAGTCCCCAGAGCTGAAAGACGGATGCCCCCAATATTTTCCTTACCCCGATCTCCTTGTTACGTTGCTCCGCCATAAAGGAAGCCAGCCCGAAAAGACCCAGACAACTGATAAAGACCGCGAAGACCGCGAAGAAAACGGCGAGGTTTCCGATACGCTCCTCGGACCTGAATTTTTTCGCATAGTCTTCATCGTTAAAGGTATAATCGAAGGGGGCGCCGGGATTGTATTTTTTGAAAACACCGGCTATTTTGGGTAATGCCTCACCCGCGCTCATGGCAGGATTGAGCCTGACGGTGATCACGGCAACATTGCTATAATCGATCATGATGATCGTGGGCTTCACCGGCTCAAATGGCGACTGCATCAGCATATCATGGATGACGCCCACTATCCGATAGTTCTGATCCTTCCGGTCGCTGTAGAGGTATTTCACCGTCTCGCCTACCGGATCCTTCAAACCCATATATTTTACGGCCGCCTCGTTCAGGATCATGGCGGCGCTGTCCGAGCCAAACTCCCTCGAGAAATCGCGGCCTGCCGCAAATTGCCAGCCCAGCGTTTTTCCGAGGTCGTGGGTTGTTTTTACAACGGCAAAACTTGGATTCAGATTGGGATCCTTGCCTTTCCAGTCGAAGCCGCTCTGATTGGACCATACCTGGGTGGTCGGACTATTGCCTTCGGCCATGTTTACCGCTGCCCCGGACTTGATCAGATCATTGCGCATCACATCATAATGACCAAAAAGGTCCGGTGTATTCATCATGACGGTGATCAGACCTTCGCGGTTATACCCTACCGGTCTGTTCCTCGCGAACTGGATCTGCTGCAGTACGATGAGCGTGCCGATGATCAGAGACACCGAGACCGTGAACTGCAGTACGATCAGCACCTTGCGGGGTACGGCGGCAAAGCGGCCTGCCTTGAATTCCCCTTTTAATACTTTTACGGAGCTGAATGACGAAAGATAAAATGCCGGGTAGCTACCGGAAACAAGCCCGGTAAAAAGGACAAATGCCGCGGACAGCAACCAGAACCCGGGGCTGGACCACAACATGCCCATCTGTTTGTCCGCAAGATGATTAAAGAAAGGCAGGGCCATTCCGGCCAGCAGCAGGGCCAGGGCAAAAGCGATCACCACGATCAGGAGCGATTCACCAAGGAACTGAAGGATCAGTTGTCCACGGAGGGAGCCAACGGCCTTGCGGATGCCTACTTCCCTTGCCCGTTTTTCCGACCGGGCCGTGCTCAGGTTCATAAAATTGATACAGGCCAGCAGGAGGACAAACAGCCCGATGATCCCAAACATCCAGACGAACTGTATATTGCCACCCGTATTCCTGCCGCCCGTGAATTCATTATACAAATGCCATTTGCTCATCGGATGCAGCAAGACTTCGGGCTTGTCTTTCCGGTCATGCCCTGCAAGGGCGGCTTTTATTTTTATATTTACCTTATCCAGGTCGGCATGATCCTGTAGTTGTGCATAGATCTGGAATGAATTATTATTCCACGCCAGTTCGGAACCTTTTACCCAGGCCTGATCGGCCTTATAAAAATCCCAGGGCGCAAGAAAATTATCCTCCCGCAATTCGGAGTTGTCCGGAAAATCCCGGTAGACGCCCGTCACTTTCAGGTTGCTCTTATTCCCCATACGGATCTCCTTGTTCATGGGGTCTTCTTTTCCAAAGAGCGACGTGGCCAGGGACTGGCTGATCACGATCGAGGATGGATCGTTAAGCGAAGCCCAGGTGCCGCTGATCATGGGGATGGAGAACATCTGCATGAATTCCGGCTGGACATAGATGCCTCCCTGACTGATCGTCTTTTCGCCGACCGCCATGATCGTCGGGAAATTCCAGGAGGCCATGGTCACCTTCTTAAAGTCCTCGGCATATCTGGTCCTCAGCTCTCCCGATAGCGGGATCGGCATGGTGGGCATAGTCCGGGTATCATTGCCATGCGTTGAATTGATCATGACCCTGACCACCCGGTCGTAGTTTGTAAAATTCTTGTTGAAGCTGACCTCATCACTGATCCACATTCCGATGAGCAGGGCAACGGCCATGCCTATCGCAAGGCCGAGGATATTGATGCCAGAATAGGCTTTGTTCTTTATCAGGTGGCGCCAGGCGATCTTGAAATAGTTGCGGATCATGTTTATTTGTTTTGGATGCCCGGGAAAATCTGCATTTAGATACCGAAGGGCGGCCCCGGATGCCATAGCTAGCGATCAAATAGTGGCCCGGGTCCCACGGCTGTTGAATGTCAGCAAGTTAAGAAGGAGTCCGTATGGGGCGCCGTACGATTTTAATACAGGGGGTGTGCGGATTCGATACAGCTGGAAGCACAGGATCGGGCCGCGTGTTGCTGGCGTAGGGGACCCCGCGGCGGAGCCATAGACCGGAAGGACCGGGCGCAGAGCGGCAGGGTCGGCGGGCATTATTTCTCTATACGCGTGCGGCGCAGCTCGAGGAGGTTGAGCGCATTGGGTTCGAATCCTTTTACGTGGGGGTCTACGAGGTGGATCACCTGTTCGTACCAGAGCGGAACAACGGGGGCGTCATCGATCACGAGCTGGTCCATCTGCTGGTACATTTTGTACTTCAGGGAGTCGCTGGTCTCCCGCAGGGATTGTTCGTACAGCCGGTCGAAAGCGGGATTGCGGTACCGGGTATAGTTCGGCGGGGCGGGGTTGCCGGAATAGAATGTGCTCAGGAAGTTTTCTGCATCGGGATAATCGGCGATCCAGCTTGCCCGGAAGAACTCCGCCTGGGATTTGGCGGTCTGCTCCAGCAGCAGGCTTTTCTGTACCGTCTCGACCTGTATCGTAAAACCGAGGTCCTGTAATTCCCTGGCGATAAAGCTGGCAAAATCGGCATAGATAGAGATGGTCAGCAATTTGACCGGCGGCATGCCTTTGCCTCCGGGATAGCCAGCCTGGGCCAGCAGCTCGCGTGCAAGCGCAGGATTATAATGATAGCCTTTTACGGCGACGGAATCGAAGGATGGGAGACCGGCGGGTACGAACCCGCTCTCCGCCGGTATACCGAGGGAATTGCGGAGATACATGATCATCTTGTGACGATCGAACCCGTAATTTATGGCCTGTCTTACTTTTTTCAAGCGCAGCGGAGAATTCTTCGTTTGTTCGTTAGCGGTGTCGACCAGGATCCCGAGGTATTCGGTGCCAATATATGGATGGAGGGATAAAATGATCTTCCCTTTCCACGCCTGCTTCAACTCCCCTTTTTTTGTCAGGATCTCGTCTTTGAAAGAAGGGTCGATGTCGTTGATAAAATCGAGCTTGCCCTGCCGGAAAAGCAGGAACTCCGTTGCCTTGTTGTCGAAGAAGGTGGTCTTTACGGCATCCAGATAGGGAAGCTGGCGGCCGGTGCTGTCTTTTTCAAAATAAGTCGGGTTGCGGAGAAGGATCAGGGCCTGGCCTTCTTCCCATGACTCAAACCGGAAGGGTCCGGTGCCGCAGGGATGGCTGCGGAAGTCCTTGCCATATTTTTCCGTCACTTCATGTGGAACGATGGAGCAGTATTCCATACTGAGGAGGCCGAGGATGGGGTTGAACGGCTTCAGCAGCTGGAGGCGGAAGGTGCTGTCGTCGACGGCCTGAAAACCTTTGGCCGGATCGATCTTGTTGTTGAAGATCCAGGCGCCGCTGCTGGCGGTGTTCCTGTCGATGATCCTCAGAAAGCTGTAAACGATATCGCCGGCGGTCATTTTTCTTCCTTTGCCTCCGGGGAAGGCTTCGTTGTCATGAAAGAAAACGTCGTTGCGCAGGTGAAAGGTATAGGTCTGTTTGTCCGGTGAGATGTCCCAGTTTTTTGCGAGGGAGGGAACGATATGAAGGTCTTTATCCGTCTCGACCAGCGTGTTGAACAGCTGGTGCGTGGCCCACATGATGGACTGGTTCTTGGCGAAGGCCGGGTCAAGGCTGGCGATGCCGGAAAATTCGTTGTAGCGGAAGACTGTTTTGTCGCCCTGGCCGGTGTGGGAGCCGCAGGCGGCGAGGAGGAGGACGGCGGCCAGGGGCAGGGAGAAAACGGCGCGGAATGTGAAATGTTTATTTATCTTCATTTTTTGGAAACTAACCTAAAAATAACAAATGCTGCGCATAGCCTTTCTATTCTTTGGACTGAGTTTTTCCGCCGCTCAATTTTGCGTGGCGCAGGAAGCAGGGGCCGGAAAAAAATTCACCCATGCCGATACGCTGCGGGGGTCTATCAATCCGGAGCGTGCCTGGTGGGATGTTGTCCATTATAGCATCGCGGTGACACCGGATTATGATAAGAAATTCATAAAGGGTTCGAACGAGATCCGGTTCCGTGTGCTGCAATCCGGCAAAACCATGCAGATCGATATGCAGGAGCCCATGAAGATCGTGTCGATCATCTGGAAAGGCGCAGCGCTGAAATTTGTCCGGGAAGGAAATGCCTTTCATGTCCAGTTCCCGGCGGAACTGCCAAAGGGTGGCCTGGAAATAATCACGGTGAATTTCGAAGGTTATCCGCGCGTAGCCGTCCGGCCGCCATGGGACGGGGGCTGGATCTTTACCCGGGATAAGCTGGGAAGGCCATGGATGACCGTCGCCTGCCAGGGGCTCGGGGCCAGTGTCTGGTATCCGTGCAAGGATCATCAGAGCGACGAGCCGGACAGCGGAGCCACGCTCAGCGTGACGGTACCCGATACGCTGGTTGCCGTAGGGAATGGGCGGATGGTTTCCGGTGGGGACGTCCATGCAGGTAGCGGGAGTGTCGGCGGAGCAGCGGGCACGCACGGGAGCACGAGTCCCGGCGGAAAGACAACTTACATCTGGAATGTGGTCGATCCCATCAATAATTACGACATCATACCCTATATCGGCAAGTATGTCAACTGGCATGAAGAGTATGCCGGGGAGAAAGGCAAGCTGGACTGCAATTTCTGGGTGATGGACTATAACCTGAAGATAGCGAAGGCGCAGTTCAAACAAGCGGACTCCATGCTGCATTGTTTCGAATACTGGATGGGCCCCTACCCTTTTTATGAGGATGGGTACAAGCTGGTGGAAGCGCCTCATCTGGGGATGGAGCATCAGAGCGCCGTGGCCTATGGCAACCATTTCGGGAACGGCTATCTCGGCAGGGATCTGTCGGGTACGGGCTGGGGGCTGAAATGGGATTTTATCATCGTGCATGAGAGCGGGCATGAATGGTTTGGCAACAATATCACGACCAACGACCTTGCCGATATGTGGGTGCATGAAGGGTTCACTAATTATTCCGAGACCCTGTATACCACCTGCCAGGATGGAGTGGAAGCCGGCAATGATTATTGTATCGGCACCCGGAAGAATATCCGTAATGACAAGCCTGTCATCGCAGCTTATGGAGTGAATGAGGAAGGATCGGGGGATATGTATTATAAGGGTGGCAATATGCTGCATATCATCCGGCAGATCCTGGGTGATCCGGCATTCCGTGGCCTGCTGCGCGGGCTGAACGCGGATTTCTACCACAAGACGGTGACCAGCGCGCAGATCGAGCAGTATGCGAGCCGGTATGCGCATAAGGATCTTTCCAAAATATTCGACCAGTACCTGCGGACGGTGCAGGTGCCGGTGCTGGAGTATAGGATAAATGCCGCAGGCGGCGCCGTTTATCGCTGGACCAACTGTATAAAAGGATTCGATATGCCGGTGAAGGCCAAAGTGGGTACCCAGGCTGACGCCTGGATTTTCCCGACAGAAGAATGGAAGACATCGATCGGTGACGGACCGGCAACAGACATAGCGCCGGCGCGGGCTGGCCGGTTTTCCATAGACCGTAATTTTTATGTTACGCTCAAAAAAGTGGATCAGGAATGAAGACAATCCGGCAGCAAAGCATTATTTCCTCTGGCATCGTTTATTTCGGCTTTGCATTGGGTTTTGTAAATACTTATCTTTTTACCAGGGCGAATGGTGGCTTTACGCCGGAAGAATATGGGCTGACGGGTATGTTCATCGCTATCGCCAATATCATGTTCTCCTTTGCCAATTTCGGCATGGTGTCCTATATCTATAAGTTCTACCCCTATTACAACGACAATCTCGCTCCGAAAGAAAACGACATGATGAGCTGGGCGCTGCTGACCAGCTCCATCGGATTTGTTTTCGTCATGGCGGCGGGCGTGATCTTCAAGGATCTGGTGATCCGGAAATATGGTTCCAATTCGCCTGAACTGGTGAAATACTATTATTGGGTCTTTCCTGTGGGATTCGGATTGACCATTTATTCCGTGCTGGAAGCTTTTGCCTGGCAGCTGCGGAAATCCGTCCTGACGAATTATCTCCGGGAAATGCAATGGCGCTTGTTCACCACGGTGCTGATCCTGCTTTCCTTTTTTGGCATCCTGAAAGGCTTTGACCTTTTTATAAAAATTTATTCTTTCAGCTATGTCTTTGTCGCGCTGATCTTACTGGTCTATCTGATCGGCAAGCGGCAACTGTTCTTTCATTTTTCGCCCAGCCGGGTAACGAAAAAATTCCTTCCTAAGATCCGCGCCCTTGTTGCACTGGTCTGGAGCGGCAGCCTCATCTTCAACATCTCTTTCTTCTTTGCCATGATCGTGATCCCTTCGGTCGTGCCCGATGGATTGGCCGGCGCGGGTATCTATGCCCTCGCGCAGAATATCGCCAGCCTTATACAGGCCCCTCAGCGCGGGGTCATTTCGGCCTCTGTCGCGCCTTTGTCAAAGGCCTGGAAAGACAAGGATCTGGCGAAGATCAGCCGCATCTATCATCGCAGCTCCATCAATCAGCTTATCTTTTCCGTGGGCATGTTCCTGCTGATCTGGATGAATTTTACGGACGCTGTTTTCACTTTTCATCTGAATACCCGGTATCTGGATACCCGGTGGGTCTTTCTGTTCATCGGGCTGACGCGGCTTGTGGATATGGGCACCGGTGTTAATTCTCAGGTGATCGCTACTTCCACTTTCTGGCGGTTTGACTTTCTGACGGGCGTGATCCTGCTGGCACTGACCCTCCCGCTAAACTATATTCTCGCCAAAGAAATGGGGGTGATCGGGCCGGCGATCGCCGATCTGGCGACTTTTTCCATCTACAATGGGATCCGCTTTACTTTCCTGTACCGGAAGTTCGGGATGCAGCCGTTCACGTTCAAATCGCTTTTTACGATCCTGCTGGGCGTGGGCGGATTCTTGCTCTGTAATGCCCTCTTTGCGGGTGTCCATGGTTATCTGGGGATGTTTGTACGGAGCATCCTTTTTCTGGCCATCTATGCAGGCGGGGTGCTTGGGCTGAAGCTGTCGGAAGATATTCTGCCTGTATGGAGGACGGTGCTGAAAAGACTGGGGGTAAGGAGGTCGTAACGCTACCAGGAGCCGGTGACGGCCTGGGTCTGCTGCACCGGGGTCTGGGAAGTCTGGTTGAGGACCCGGCCCGCTCCTATATAATGCTTGTCGTAATACCCGTCGTTCATAGAGCTGATCATCACTCCCGAGACGGAGGCATGGATAAATTTATTATTCCGGAGGTAGACCCCTACATGCGTGACGGCGCGGCGTTTGCCGAGGGTATGAAAAAAGACAAGATCTCCTTCCTGCAGGTCATCCCGCCGGATCCGCCTGGTCGCGTCAAACTGTTCTTTTGCGGTGCGCGGGAGGGAGGCGACCGTATAGACCGAGGATACGAGCAGGAATGCGAATGCCGAACAATCGATCCCGTCCCGGCTGCTGCCCCCATAGTGATACGGCGTACCATACCAGTAATCCATGAAACTCAGGAGCTTAGCATTATCCAGCTCTTCCACCCTGGCGTCTTCGAGGATGGCATATTTGAACTGGAGGGCAGGGTAATTCTCTATGGCGCCGGAAAGGTAGTCCGGGCGTTTGTCGGTGTTGCTTGTCTTATTGGTTATTGCTGGCTCGATGGATGAACCGGTCCTGTCGCGGTGCGCGTCCGGCTTAATGGAAATGTTACTGATAAATTCCGGGGAAGATCCCGATCTGGCCTTCGAGGGGGCGCTGGCAGCGGGGGGTGTGGAAGCCGAGGGTCTCAGACTACTACATCCTGTTGCAAGGCTGGCAAATAATAGTATCGTTAAAAGATTTTTCAACATTTTTTTCACTTTTAAGATATTGGCATGAGTTCAAAGGCATACAAACTTAACAAAAAACCTGCCAAATAGCAAGTTTGTGGGGAATCGGATGGACGGGGGGCGGTTCGAAGACGTCGTGGGGTCGTCCGTGGTTGGCCCGGGTGGACAGGGGTGCTCCGGGGGGGCGGCAAGGGATGGAGGTCGGGGGCCAGGGGAAGAATGGGCGAGGATGGAGGGTAAGGGATGGAAGGGATGGAAGGGATGGCATCCGGCGAAGGAAGAATGAGGCCGGTAAAGGGATGCGGGGTATGTGAAAAAAATGTGGCTTTTCCGGAACGAATTGTATTGGCTTTTGTTAGTTAATTGCAGGTTCTTACTCGCGTTCTTATGTCTAAATTCTCGCATCTCCATACGCATACGCAATTCTCCCTGCTGGACGGGGCCGCGTCCATCCAGAGCCTGTATAAAAAGGCGGTGAAGGATGGCATGCCGGCGCTGGCGATCACCGACCATGGCAACATGTTCGGAGCCTTTGAATTCGTGGCGGAAGCCTATAAACACAAGAACGAGGACGGCACCCTGAAGGTAAAACCGATCGTTGGCTGCGAATTCTATGTGGTGGCCGACCGGCACCGGAAGGTGTTTACCAAGGAACAGAAAGACCAGCGATATCACCAGGTGCTGCTGGCCAAAAACAAAGCCGGCTATCAGAACCTTATCCGGCTGACCTCCCTGGGCTATATGGAGGGCATGTACAGTAAATACCCCCGGATCGACAAGGAGCTGATCGCCCAATATCACGAAGGGTTGATCGCGACCACCTGCTGTATCGGCGCCTATGTCCCCCAGACCATCCTGCACGATGGGGAGGAAGCGGCGGAAAAGGAATTCAAATGGTGGCTGGATATTTTCGGCGAGGATTATATCATCGAGCTGCAACGGCATAATATAAAAGAGCAGGAAACGATCAACCAGGCCCTGCTGAAATTCGCCAAAAAATACAATGTCCCGGTGATCGCTACCAACGACAGCCATTATACGGACAAGGACGATTACAACGCGCACGACATCCTGCTTTGTATCAATACGGGGGAAAAACAAGCGACGCCGGGCTATGATGATTTTGTGAACGACGACGCCAATACCAGGAACCGCCGCTTCAAATTCCCGAACGATCAGTTCTATTTCAAGACTACGGAGGAGATGAGCAAGCTGTTCAGCGATGTGCCGGAAGCGATCGACAATACCAATCTGGTCGCGGACAAAGTGGAAGTGCTGAACCTGAAGAAGGATATCATGCTGCCCAACTTTCCTGTTCCCAAGGAATTCCAGATCCATGCCGACAGCAATCTTAACCAGTGGGAGTATCTTAAATATATTACCCAGGAAGGCGCGAAGCTGCGCTACAGCGACCTCACCCCCGAGATCCAGGAAAGACTGGACTTCGAACTGTTCACGGTGCGGACGATGGGCTTTGCGGGCTATTTCCTTATCGTGAGCGACTTTATCAAAGCCGGGCGGGATATGGGCGTATTCGTGGGGCCGGGGCGCGGGTCGGCGGCGGGCAGCGTGGTGGCCTATTGCATCGGCATCACGAATATCGACCCCATCAAATACAACTTACTGTTCGAACGTTTTCTGAACCCCGACCGTAAGTCCATGCCCGATATCGACACCGACTTCGACGATGAAGGGCGGCAGAAAGTGATCGAGTATGTGGTAAAAAAATACGGCAAGAACCAGGTGGCACAGATCGTCACTTATGGCACCATGGCGGCAAAAATGAGCATCAAGGATGTGGCGCGGGCGCTGGACCTGCCGCTGGTGGAATCCAATGCGCTGGCCAAACTGGTGCCCGATCGGCCAGGTATCGAGCTCAAGGCCGTTCTGCATGCACCCATGACCGTTAAGGAGGGCGAAAAATCGCTGGAAGAAAAATATGGGGTCGGGCCGGACGACATGGAGAATGTAAAAAAGATCCGGGAGATCTATAACGGCAAGGATATCCGCAGCGCGGTATTGCATGAGGCCGAGCGTCTCGAAGGCTCGGTGCGTAACACAGGGTTGCATGCGGCGGGGATCATCATCGCGCCGGAGGACCTGCTGAATATTATTCCGGTCTGTACGGCAAAGGACTCGCCCCTGCTGGTGACGCAGATCGAAGGCAGCATCATCGAGGATGCGGGCGTTATCAAGATGGACTTTCTCGGATTGCGCACGCTGAATATCCTCAAGACCGCACTGGAGCTGATCAGGGAAAATCATGGCGTCGAGATCGACATCGATCTGATTCCGCTGGACGATAAGAAGACCTTCGAGCTCTATCAGCATGCGGATACGATCGGCACGTTCCAGTTTGAAAGTCCAGGCATGCAGAAATATCTCCGCGACCTGAAACCGGATCAGTTCAATGACCTGATCGCCATGAATGCCCTGTACCGGCCCGGGCCGATGGCCTATATCCCTGATTATATCGACCGTAAGCATGGGAGGCAGCCGATCTCTTACGATCTGCCCGAAATGGAAGAATATCTGAAGGACACCTATGGCATCACGGTGTATCAGGAGCAGGTGATGCTACTGGCGCAGAGGCTGGCCGGATTCAGTAAAGGCGATGCCGACGTGCTGCGGAAGGCCATGGGTAAGAAGCAGAAATCTATCCTTGATAAAATGAAAAGCCAGTTCATCTCCGGGGCCTCTGCGAGAGGGCTGGATTCGGCGAGGCTGGAAAAGATCTGGACCGACTGGGAAGCTTTCGCGCAGTATGCGTTCAACAAATCGCATTCTACCTGTTATGCCTATGTGGCTTACCAGACCGCTTATTTAAAGGCGCATTATCCGTCGGAATATATGGCCGCCGTGCTGAACCACGCGGGCAGCATCGAAAAGATCACGTTCTTCATGGAGGAATGCAAGCGGATGGGATTGAAAGTGCTGGGACCGGATATCAACGAATCGAAAAAAGGCTTTGCGGTCAACCAGCGAGGAGAGATCCGCGTCGGGCTGGGCGGTCTGAAAGGGGTCGGCGAGGCGGCGGTGGAAAGCATCATCGAGGAGCGGCAGAAAGGAAGCCCTTATGTCTCGATGTTCGATCTGATCAAACGGGTCAACCAGCGGACGGTGAATAAAAAGACCCTTGAGAGCCTGGCTTATGCAGGTGGGTTCGACTGCTTTAAGGAATTACACCGGGCCCAGTATTTCTATATGCCTGCCGGGGACACCTCCACTGGTCTGGAAAAGATCATCAAATTCGGAAATGTCTATCAGACGAATTCCACCCAAAATACCAACAGCCTGTTCGGGGACCTTGTTATGCCGGATATCGCCACGCCCAAGATACCCAACTGCGAACCCTGGAGCCTGACCGAATTACTGGACCACGAAAAGGATGTTACAGGCATGTTTATGAGCGGCCATCCTCTGGACCATTTCAAATTCGAGATCCGGCATTACGGGATCACGCAGCTGGGTGAATATAATGAAGTGAAGGATGCCGTGAACCTTCAGGCTAACCCGGGCAAGCCCTTCCGGCTGGCCGGGCTGGTGGTCGACGCCCAGCACAGGGTCTCGAAGACCGGCAAGCAGTTCGGTTCGTTTATTATCGAGGATTATACGGGCAAGGCCGAATTCATGCTCTGGAGCGAGGATTATGCCCGGTATTCCAACTATCTGGAAAAAGGGAAGAACCTGTTCATCACCGGCGGATTCCGGCAGCGGTATAACAAGGCGGAATTCGAATTCCGGATCGAGAAGATGATGCTGCTGGAAAGCATTAAACAGCTGCTGACCAAGCAGGTAGTGGTGGAAGTGGAGGCCCGGTCCCTGAACGGGGAAATGGTCGACTTTATCGAGAAGAATGTCCGGAAATTTCCAGGGAAATCTTCCATTAAATTCAATGTGACCGAAGGAAAAGAGAACTACCGGATCAGCCTGTACAGTATGGGAAACGGGTTCGAAATGAATGACGAAATGACGGCTTTTCTGGAGAATATGCCGGAACTGGAAGTGCAGGTAGTGACGGTCTGAATGCGCTGGTGAAACGGCCGGCATGTTTCATGGCGCGCCGGCGACCCGATGACACGGCCCGGATGTTCATAGTGCCTCTGGCGACCTGATGAGATGCCCGCCTTTATAGCGCGCTGGTGACCCGTGACAACCCGGAGCCTTGGTAATACCCCTGGCTGACGGATTGACCGTATAGGGCGATTGGATGCATATTTGCGTGAGTAAGGCAGTGAAGACGGGGTTTTCGGCTAGTGTCGCTGGGGCGACGTAATATCTGGAAAAGGAATCGGACCTTTGTCAAAGTATAACGCGATGTATAGCGCAGAATTGACAAAGTATAACGCAAAAAAGAAGAACAAGAAACAACAACAGTTCACATATAAAACACTAAACATTATGGCTTTAGAATTAACAGATACCAATTTTCAGGACAAGGTAATCTCCTCGGAAAAATTAACGGTAGTGGATTTCTGGGCTGAATGGTGTGGCCCCTGCCGTGCCATAGGACCCGTTATCGAAGAATTATCCAAAGAATACGATGGAAAGATAAATGTAGGCAAGGTAAATGTGGACCACAACCCACAGTTATCGATCAACTACGGCATCACCAGCATTCCGGCTATCCTCTTTATCAAGGGCGGCAAGGTAGTGGACAAATTGGTTGGCGCGCAGCCCAAATCGAATTTTATCAAGAAGATCGAGCAGCACGTTTAAGGGCTGAGTTCGAAGCGAAAAAAATCAAGGGCCCCTGAAATTTCCGGGGCTTTTTTTATTTAATGACGAATATTTTCCAGCTCAGCCGGATTGTGTTTGTATTTAAAGACCAGGGGGAAAACGATGCCCAGCACCAGCGCATAGGCGGCAAAACTGAACCAGATCGAATGCCAGTCCCTTACGTTGTCCACGGTAAAATAGTCTACTACCCTGCCGCTGATATAGGTGCCGACATAGGCGCCGATCCCGTTGAGCATAAGTGTGAACAAACCCTGCGCGCTGGCCCTTATTCTGAAATCCGCCTCTTTCTCCACGAAAAGGGAACCGGAGATATTGAAAAAATCAAAGGCCATTCCATAGATGATCATGGAGAGGATCAGCAGAGGCAGTCCACTGCCTGGATTGCCGATGCCAAACAGACCGAAGCGGAACACCCAGGCGAATATGCTCATGAGGATGACCTGTTTGATCCCGAACCTCCGCAGGAAGAAAGGGATGGTCAGTATAAAAAGTGTCTCGGAGATCTGGGAAATAGAGATCAGGAGGTTGGAATGCCGCACGGCGAATGAACCGGCATATAACGGGTTTTTGGAGAAGTCATCGATGAACGCGCTTCCAAAGGCATTGGTGATCTGCAAGGCTGCTCCAAGCAACATAGTAAACACAAAAAAGATCAGCATCTTTTTCTGCTTGAACAATACAAAAGCATCCAGGCCAAGCGAAGAGGCAAAGCTCCGCTTCTGATCCGTCCCGGCCGGCAGACAGGCCGGCATCGTAAAAGCATAGATCCCCAGCAACAGCGCCGCGCCGGCGCTGACATAGAGCTGCAAAGGACTCTTATTCCAGCCGGCGAAGTCCACGGTCCACATCGCGAATACAAAGCCAACCGTTCCCCAGACCCGTATCGGCGGAAAATCCTTTACGATATTAAAGCCCCTTTTTTCCAATACGATATAGGAAACCGTATTATTCAGGGCAAGGGTGGGCATAAAGAAGAATGAATTGAACAGCATGGCCAGATAGAACGGGCCATAAGCCGTGAGGGTCGATGCCCAGAGCAAGGACAGCGCGCCCGCGATATGACAAAGGCCGAGGACCCGCTCCGCATTCACCCAGCGGTCGGCCACGATACCAAACAAGGCCGGCGTGACGATGGCGCCAACCCCCATCGTGCCATAAATACTGCCTACCTGCACCCCGGTAAAATGAAGCACATTGAACATATATCCTCCAAGCGAGATCAGCCACGATCCCCAGATAAAGAATTCCAGAAAATTCATCAGAATGAGTCGGAGCCTGATATTCACGGTATATTTTTTTGTTTGGGGAATCTCGTCTGCCAACAACGAATTATATCGGAAGATAGTAACTTTGCGGGATAAATGCAGTTGAACATGAGCACAAAGATCCAGGTGGAGACCATCATAAAGACAGGGGACAAGGAATTATACCGGCTGGGAGAAAAGATACTGATGCAGGAAAGACTGACACCGGAGGAAGGACTGGAGCTTTTTGAGCGGGGAACCCTGCCCTATCTGGGCTCCCTGGCCAATTATGTGCGGGAACTGCGGCACGGGAACAAGACCTATTTTAACCGCAATTTCCATATCGAGCCCACGAATGTCTGTGTATTCACCTGTCAGTTCTGTTCTTATTCGCGGGTTTATGCGCACCGGGACGAGGGCTGGGAACTGAGTCAGGAGCAGATGCTGAATATCGTGAAGGGCTATGACGGGAAACCCGTCACCGAAGTGCATATCGTCGGAGGGGTGCATCCTAAGATGAACCTCGAATTCTTTATCGAATTGCTTCAGAAAATAAAGGCGCATCGTCCGGAGCTGCATATCAAAGGGTTTACGGCTGTGGAGCTCGATTATATGTTCCGCAAGGCCAAGCTGAGCGTGGAGGAAGGCATGAAACGGCTGCATGTAGCTGGGCTGGATTCGCTGCCCGGTGGAGGTGCGGAGATCTTTCATCCGGAGGTGCGGTCCATCATCAGCGCGGATAAAGTGGACGGGGATGGCTGGCTGAAGATCCACGAGGTGGCGCATCTGGAAGGCATGCATACCAATGCCACCATGCTGTACGGGCATATCGAAAAATACCATCACCGCATCGATCATATGGACAGGCTGAGGGCGTTGCAGGACAGGACCGGCGGCTTCAACACCTTTATTCCGCTGAAGTTCCGCAATAAAGACAATGATATGAGCCATGTGCCGGAGTCTTCAGTGGTCGAGGACATGAAAATGTATGCGGTGGCCCGGCTCTATATGGATAATTTCCCGCACCGGAAAGCCTACTGGCCGATGCTGGGCAGACAGAGCGCACAGCTCACCCTGTCCTTCGGGGTGAACGACCTGGACGGGACCATCGACGATACAACACGGATCTATTCCATGGCCGGGAGTGAAGAGCAGACGCCCAGTCTCTCCACGATGCAGCTGGTGTCGCTGATCAGGCAGGTGGGGAGAGAGCCGGTGGAGCGGGATACCCTATATAATGAAGTGAAGAATTATAAGGATGCGGACCTTCAGGCGATGGAATCGGATCCATCCTTGAATTGAGGACGGGGTGACATAAACAGACGACGGGTGTATCGAAACCGTACGCAACGGATCAGGCTTACGGTCATTTATCGTTGATTATCAACCGACAATCATATTGGTATTTTTTTTGGCAGTCTTTCCCTATGCTTAAGAACTATCTCACCATCGCCTGGCGCAATTTGCTAAAGAACAAATTGTTCTCCTCAATCAATATTATCGGGCTGGCCGCCGGCATGGCGATTGCCCTGCTGATCGGCCTGTGGATTGCGGACGAACTGCGGTTCGATCACTATCACCAGAACCACAGCCGGCTGGCGCAGGCGTTTGATCTCGCCTACGTTAATAAAGACACTATTTATACCAACCAGACCATACAGATGCCCCTGGGCAACGAGCTTCGTACGAAATATGGCAGGGACCTGAAATATACATCCCTTGTTGCGGGTGGGGGTCCTCATATACTGGCAGCGGGTGATAAAAAAATATCAGGTACAGCCATATATGCAGAGAAGGATTTTCCGGAGATGTTCACGCTCGATATGGTGAAAGGCGGCCGGGACGTGCTGAAAGACCCCTCTACCTGTATGATCTCGCAATCCATGGCGCTGGCGATCTTTGGGCATGAGGACCCGATGAACAAGGCCATCCTTATCGATAACGGGATTGAACTGAAAGTGGGGGGTGTTTATAAAGACCTGCCGGAGAATACCACTTTCTATGAGATGGCCTGTATCATGCCCTGGGAGAACAAGGCAAACTGGTGGAACTCTGCCGACCCTCAAGGCAACTGGTATAACCATAACGGGTCATTATATGTGCAGGTGAAAGACAATGTCAGCATGGAACAGGCCGCCGCTTCCGTAAAGGACGCTCCTACCAGCCATATACAAGGATATAACGAAAATGCTACTTTATTCCCGCTGGACAAGCTCCATTTATACAACGAGTTCACCAACGGGAAAATGTCCGGCGGTCGTATACAGACCCTCTGGCTGTTTGGCATCATCGGAGTATTCGTGCTGCTGCTCGCCTGCATCAACTTTATGAACCTGAGCACGGCCAGGAGCGAGCGACGGGCAAAGGAAGTCGGCATCCGCAAGGCTATTGGCTCCCTGCGTACGCAGCTGATCGGGCAGTTTATCAGCGAATCGCTGGCAGTGGCGTTTCTATCCCTGCTGTTGTCGCTCATCCTCGTGCAGATCTCTCTTCCCTTTTTCAACGATCTGGCGGACAAACATATGTCCTTGCCCTGGGGCAATATTCGTTTCTGGGGGCTGCTCTTTACGTTCACTTTTCTAACCGGCCTGATCGCCGGCAGCTATCCGGCCTTTTATTTATCGGGGTTCAAACCGATCCAGGTGCTGAAGGGCACCTTCCGGGCCGGGCGTTTCGCCTCCGTCCCGCGGAAGGTCCTGGTAGTCGTTCAGTTTACCGTATCCATTACCATGATCATCGGGACGATCATTGTTTTCCGGCAGATCCAATTTGCAAAAGCGAGACCGGTGGGTTATACCCGGGAGGGCCTTATAAGCGTCGAAAAGAATACAAACGATCTCTACAAGCATAGTGAGGCGATCCGGAGCGAGTTGTTACAGACAGGCGCTATAACGGACATGGGGGAATCCAATAGCCTCCCGACCGAAATATCATCCGGCAATGGTGGCTTTTACTGGAAAGGCGTCGAGCCGGATAATTTGTTCAACTTCGGGACTATTGCTGTGAACTATGACTTTGGACATACCGTCGGCTGGAAGGTCATAGAAGGGCGCGATTTTTCCAGAAATTTTCTGGGGGATACGACTGCTGTCATGGGCGGGTTGATCGTGAATGAATCTGCGGTGAAACAAATGGGGTTGAAGCACCCGGTCGGAGAGATCGTCAATTACAAAGGCACCATCTTTGCCAATGTTCCCCATGTCATAGTGGGTGTGGTGAAAGATATGGTGATGGAATCGCCTTATAAAAAACCGGTCCCGGTAATGTTCTTTTGTGGTAGTTGGGCGAACCATATGGTGCTCCGTGTCAATCCCCAGATGCCCCTGCGAGGGGCCCTGGCCAAAATTGAGCCTGTATTCAAAAAATACAATCCCGGAAGTCCCTTTACCTATAGCTTTATCGATGACATCTATGCGAAGAAATTTGCTGATGAGGAACGTATCGGCCACCTGGCGGGTTTCTTTGCCATCCTGGCCATCTTTATCTCCTGTCTGGGATTGTTTGGTCTGGCTTCTTTCATGGCGGAGCAGCGCGTCAAGGAGATCGGTGTTCGCAAGGTCCTGGGAGCGACGGTATTCAATCTCTGGAAGCTGTTGTCAAAGGATTTTGTGACGCTGGTCATTCTATCCTGTTTTATCGCTGTTCCGCTGGCCTGGTATTTTCTTCATGCCTGGTTGCAGAAATATGAATATCGTACGGAGATCAGCTGGTGGATCTTTGCCGCATCTGGAGCGGGGGCGCTGGTCATAACCCTGCTGACGGTGAGTTATCAGGCGATCCAGGCCGCGCTGGCTAACCCGACGAAAAGTCTACGATCGGAATGAACACGCCCGTCTTGGCTAGTGCTTCCAGGGTCAGCCGCTTACGCGTCTTCTGGTCGGAATAGGCTCGCCACATCGCTGGCGCATCTAGTATTGGCCGCTCTCGCGTCCTCTTGATCCGAATGAACAGCCCACAGAGGCCTCGTTTGTTCACCTGCGCATTGTCAGCACTCACTAAGCCCGAGCGGGATCTGCACGGCGAGGCCGCCATCTGATGTCTCCTTGTATTTACTGTTCATGTCCCTGGCTGTATCCCACATGGTCCGGATCACAGCGTCGAGCGATACTTTTGCAAAATCGGGGGTGCTCTGAAGGGCAAGCTGAGAAGCCGTGATGGCCTTTATGGCGCCCATCGTATTCCTTTCGATACAAGGGATCTGGACGAGGCCGCCGATGGGATCGCAGGTAAGTCCAAGATGATGTTCCATAGCGATCTCGGCTGCCATCATAGCCTGTCGCTGCGTGCCGCCCACGCATTCCGTCAACGCCCCGGCCGCCATGGCGGAAGAGACCCCGATCTCGGCCTGGCATCCGCCCATAGCGGCGGAGATGGTCGCTCCCTTTTTAAAAATACTTCCCAGCTCGGATGCCGTCAGCAGGAACTGGATGATCTTCTCTTCCTCGAATCCATCACAGAAAATAATAAAGTACTGCAAAACTGCGGGGATCACTCCGGCCGCTCCATTGGTCGGTGCCGTAACCACCCGTCCAAAGCTGGCATTCTCTTCATTTACAGCCAGCGCAAAACAGCTGACCCAGTCGAGCGTGTATTTAAAATCATTACCGCCCTGGCGGATCGCATGGATCCATTCATCGAAATTATCATACTTCCTTCCGCCCGTCAGTCTCCTGTTGAGATCGGCCGCACGACGTTTGACCTGCAGGCCTCCGGGCAGCACGCCTTCGGTATGGCAGCCCCGGTAAATGCATTCCTTCATTACCCGCCAGATATTCAGGAGCCCGGTGCGGGTGTCTTTTTCCGGTCGCCAGGCCGTCTCATTTTCCATGACCACCTCGCTGATGCTCATGCCGGTCTTCCTGCACCAGTGCAGCAGATCTTCGGCCGTGTCGATGGGGAAAGGCAATTGTACGGACTGGTGGCTGCTGGCCTTCCCTCCTTCCTGCTCCACGAAGCCGCCTCCGATGGAATACCAGGTCTCTGCGAACCGCTCTCCGTTGCCAAGCGTAGCAAGAAAGCTGACGGCATTGGGATGGTAAGGAAGGGTTTCGGAATAGAGGAATTCTATATCTGTCGTGGGATCGAAGTCGATTTCCTGCCGGCCGTTGACCCTTAATTTTTTGCCGTCACTGATATCCTGGAGAAAGGAGTCTATTTTACCCGGGTCAAACGTTACGGGATCTTCTCCTGCCAGCCCGAGCTGGATCGCCATATCGGTGCCGTGGCCTTTGCCGGTCTTGGCCAGGGAACCATAGAGCAGAACTTTTAGTGCGGTGAGTCCGGAAAGTTTGTCCTTGTCCTGGAGGGAAGTAATAAAACGTTGTGCGGCCCTCCAGGGGCCGAGGGTATGTGAGCTGGAGGGTCCCACGCCTATCTTAAACATATCAAAGACGGAGATGGCTTCGTGTGGCAAGTACAGTTATTTTGGCAAAGATAGATCATCTGACCTCAATGCACCAATCTGGGGGTCTGTGTATCACACAAGGCTATCTAACCTGTGATTCCGGTATTTCATGAAAAAGATCCCGATGATACGGCGAGTATATTTATTTTTGCAAGTCTTTAAACTTATCCTCGGACTTTTTGGCTCCGATTTCCTTTCTGTGACCTTGCCGTTCCAATCTTAATTATTTACCATTAAAATGTAATTATTATGATTGACAGTAATGTATGCAGCCAATGCGGTTGCACTATAAGAAAGGGATTTCCTATCTTTATTATTGATCATGGCAGCTTAGTCATCACATCTGACTCAGATGATGGCAGGAAATGGGCTTGCCCTAATTGTGGGAAGATAAACTAATAAAGAAATCTCCTTATATGTTTTGCCGAATATTTACAAATTTTTACAATTCTATTTTAATTATCGCTTAGGTTTTATGATTTATGGTCTTATAAGACCATACAAATATACAATCATTTTACAATTACCAAAATAAATCTACACTTTTTTACAAATTTATTTACTGTGGCAGCCCGAGCCAATAAAGAAAAGATCGATCAATTCAAAGCGGACGTAGCTCTTTTAGAGTCCATGGGCCGTACTCGTGCAGAAATTGCCGATAAAATAGGGGTAAAAAAGCCTATGGACGATGCCAATTTCAGCAAATATTATAACGAAAAAGACACCCACCCCATCACTGAAAATTTCCTTAGAAAATTTTACAAATCGTGGGGTGAAGTCCTGAATACGGAGAAGAAAAAAGGGAAGGATGCAAGAAAAGAGAAAGAAGCTGGCTACCCGACCGGCACTTCTGCCTCCGAGTTCCTCATCGAAGAAGAAAAAAATGATGACAGAGGCAGCTATATTGCTTTCCTGGAAGGGACCAATGTCCGATTACAGAAACTGGTAGATGATTGTCTTACATTTATACGGCAGCAGGGTGGAAAGTTTGGGAAACCACCTGCCGATCAATAGTTCCGGGCAAAAAAAAGCCCCGGTGGTTTCCGGGGCCGTAGCAGGTAGTTCATGGTTACTGCACATCAAGCAGATGTATGTCAAAAATCAGGATAGAATAAGGTGGAATCGTGATGTTCGGGTTCGCGGTGCTTACTGATTGGCTACCGTAACCCAGCGTCGGAGGTATATATAACGTTATCTCCCCTCCCTTTTGAATCAGTGGCACTCCTTGCTGCCATCCATCGATCAGATTTACTAATTGTGTCGCAAAGCTGTTCTGCTGATCAAATATCGTTCCGTTGGTAAGCTGACCAATATAGCCTATCGTAATCTGGGAACATTCTGCCGGCTTCAACCCCGAACCGGCATCGTTTATCTTGTAATAAAACCCCCTGGAATGCAAAGTAGCAGCTATGCCCAGTGAATCCAGGTACTTCTTAACGGCTTGCTGTTCTGAGACCGGTGCCACCATCCCATCGTCTGTATACTCACATTTCTTCTTTGCACAGGAGGCGCAGTAACAAAAGGTAACGGATAATAAGAGCCAGCGTAACTTCCTCATGCAAATCTTTTTGCAAATATAGTCCCACAGAAACTAGACAACGCTACAATAGGAATTGCTGCAAGAAATATTGAAATTTTATATTTTTTTCAAAAATTATCCATAAAATAATGAAGGCTCGTAATAAAACACTGTCTGGCGAGCGTAACCAGGGAGGTCCGGCGGAGGTATGGAGGCGGCATGGAGATGATGAAAGGGGCAAGATTGGTGAATTAATACTATGTGTAAAGAGCTTTTTTATACCCAGTTACGCATTTCGGGTAAATGGGTATCATGGACACATTGTGGCCGATGCGGCCGGCAAGGATGAAATTATTGTTCGTCCCGGCGCTGGTGGGAGGTTGGTGGAGGTTCGGGCTCGGCGGACGCAGGAGAGTCGGCGGACGCGGCGGACTCGGGGGGTTCGGGGGGTTCGGGGTCGCGGGCCAGCAGCTCGCGGTATCGCTGCTCATAC
>DATHHO010000281.1:0-37607 GCA_035317125.1 Puia sp. | reverse complement strand
AACAAGCGCAATCGGCTTATGCCCAGCCTTTTGTAAATGTACCAGCAACAGAATGGGAACAAGGCTGCCGATATGGAGGCTGTCAGCGGTGGGGTCAAACCCAATATATCCCGAGACCATCTCTTTTGCCAGCAGTTCTGCGGTGCCGGGCATGATGTCCTGGATCATGCCTCTCCAGCTTAAATCTTCGATGAAGTTCATAGTTGTGCATCAATGCGTTTAATCCTGTCCCTCCGGTCGTTCGTATGTTCGTCCGGACAGGGTTGTTAATGTCCTGGCAGGGTTGCTCGTATGCGGTGGGCCAGAAGGGTCCGATCTGGCAAAAATAAAGGATTCCTCTAACTTTATTTATAACTGCATAATAGGTACAATAATCTGAATGAAAGGGCGTTAGACAAAGTTAGCCCACCCCGGCCCAATCGGAACCAACCCCTTATCGGGTTTTACCGTATGTAACCGGGAGCAGGAGCCGATGACCGGGAAAACGACCTGAAAAATGACCGGGGAATGATCCGAATAATGATCGGAAAAATTGCCTGAAAATTGATCGGGAAGATGACCGGAAAAAAAGACCCGAAAAATGACCGGAGAAATTGACTGGAATGAGCGGCCGAAAAGAACCGTCGTTCCGGTGATTCTCAGATGAGATCCATACCTCTGAAAGCATTCCGTAGAAATACCAAACTATTGGCTTATGCTGAAAAGAATGCGGGGTATGCTTCATCTGAAAACTGTAAAGACAAATATCAGTCAGATGACAAGAATCTACTCCTTTTTTACTGTAGTCGGATCGATGCTGTGCTTTACTGTGTCCGGTCAGTATCTCAAATACTCCAATGAATTCCTGAACATCGGCGCTGGCGCCCGTGGGATGGCCATGGGAGGCGCGCAGGTCGCCTCGGTGACCGATGGAACGGCCGGCTACTGGAACCCCGCCGCGCTGGTATATGTAAAGGATAATCCACAGATCAATCTGATGCATGCGGAATATTATGCCGGGATCGGCAAATATGATTTTGCCAATCTGGTGCTGCCGCTGAAGGACAACAAAAGGACGCTGGGCCTGACCCTTCTTCGTTTTGCCGTTGACGATATACCCAATACCGTATTCCTTGTACAGCCTGACGGGTCCGTCAATTATGATAACATCACCACTTTCTCCTCGGCCGATTATGCCTTTATATTCTCTCTTGCGCAGCAGGTCGATCTGAAGAACAATAAGAAGCTCAATTTCGGGATCAATACCAAAGTGATCCACCGGATTGCCGGTGATTTCGCCTCTGCCTGGGGATTCGGGTTCGATGCGGGAGCGCTGCTGACGGGCGGACGCTGGAAATTCGGCGTTGTGGCCAGGGACCTGACCACGACCTTCAATGCCTGGTCCTTTAATATCAGCGACCAGATCAAGCAGGTATTCGCCCTTACGGGGAACGAGATCCCTGTCAAGTCCACGGAGCTCACCGCTCCCCAGCTGATCCTGGGAGGATCGTATAATTTCAGACTGAACAAGAAGCTGAGCCTGCTCGTGGAAGCCGATCTGGATGTGACCTTCGACGGTAAGCGGAATACCGTGATCAGCAGCAAACCCGTGAGCGTCGACCCGAAGCTGGGCCTTGAACTGGGATTCAAGGATGTGTTCTTTGTAAGAGCGGGTGTTAACAATTTCCAGCAGGCGCTCGATGATAAGGACACGACGAACAAGAAAAAGATATGGATCTATCAGCCAAGTGTAGGGGCAGGATTCAAAGTAGGAGATGTCCAGATCGATTATGCATTTACCAATCTCGCCAATCAAGCGTATCCTTTGTATACCCATGTATTTTCTTTGAGGCTCGACCTGAAGAAGAAAGAAAAAAAGAAATAAATGGGAGTAATTAACGAAAACCGGATTATATGAAAAGAATTTTTACTATACTTCTTTTACTCGTAGGTCTTGGCCTGTCGGCCCAGAATTACAATAACGAATGGATCGATTATAGTAAGACCTATTATAAATTCAAGGTAGGCATTACGGGTCTGCACCGCATCCCTCAGTCCCTGCTGGTGACAGCCGGGCTGCAGAATACCCCTGTACAAAATTTTCAGTTGTTCCGTAACGGGCAGGAAATTCCCATTTATACCACGGTTGCTGCCGGATTGCTGGGCACCAGCGACTATATCGAGTTCTGGGGAAAGGCAAATGACGGAGTTCCGGACTTGCCCTTATACGCCGTACCCACCTCCCAGCACACCGACCACTGGAGTCTGGAGACGGATACCGCCGTCTACTTTCTGACGACCAACAGTACGGGCGCCACCTTTCATTATTCAAATACCGTCAACGATACGACCGGCACTCCGCTGACCCCCGAACCCTATTTCCTGCACAAGGCTGCCACCTATTTCAAGACGATGCAGAACCTTGGATTTGCACAGATCGTGGGCGAGTATATTTATTCCTCTACCTACGATCCGGGTGAGTTCTGGAGCTCGGGATTTATTTATCCAGGCGCGCCGCTGCTGGATGCCCAGGCCAATCTATACGTTTATCCTTCGGGCCCGGATGCCACCCTGCGTTTTGGAATGGCTGGCTGCGCCGATAATAACCGGTCCGTCCAGGTAAGCGTTAACAGCTCCACCTTACTGGATACGGTTATGAACAGCTTTGCCGATCTGCAGAGCACGAAGCCGGTGCCGCTGAGTCTGATCACGAGCAACTCGGCCAGCATACAGTTCACCAACTTTTCGCCTCCGCCCGCCATTACGACAGACAGGGTCGTGGCCTCCTTTTATGAGCTGACCTACCCGCGGCAGTTTAATTTTGGCGGGCAGGGTAATTTTGTTTTTGATCTGCCTGCGAAGGGCAGTGGTTTTTTTCTGAAGATTACGAATTTCAATAACATAACCGGTATAACGCCCGTATTGTACGATCTCAGCAATGGATTACGCTATACCGCCATCACAGGCCCGGGCAGCACCTTATCTTTTCTCCTGGGAGGGTCGGGCGTGTCCCGGAAGATGGTCCTGGTGAATGAAAATCCCGCCACCGTAGACACGATAAAAGTGCTTACGACGAAGAACTTTGTAAACTATGCGAATTCGGCCAACCAGGGGAATTACCTTATCATCAGCAGTCCGCAGCTCTATACGGGTTCCAGTGGTAATAACCCGGTCCTCGATTACAGGAGCTACCGCAGTTCTCCGGAAGGAGGGAGCTATGCTGCTCAGGTCTATGATATCAGCGACCTGGTGGATCAGTTCGGGTTCGGTATCAAAAAACATCCGCTCTCGGTACTGAATTTTCTCCGGTACGCGCGTGCGGTCTTTGTCGCCAAGCCCCAGTTTGTCCTGCTTATCGGGCATGGGATGACGTATGTAGATTATTATCAGCATGGGGAAATAGCAAAAGATCCTCTGGCGGATAAGCTGAATATCATCCCGACTTTCGGAACGCCCGCCTCGGACAACAAGTTGTCCGCTGCCAACAGCGCCAGCGCCGTACCCGTTACGCCGATCGGCCGGTTGTCCGTGGTACTGGGTGTAGAGGTTGAAAATTATCTGGCCAAAGTGAAAGATTATGAAAAGGCGCAGAGTACTGCTGCCAATACGATCGATGGCCGTCTCTGGATGAAGAACGCGCTACATCTGACGGGGGTAAGCGAACCTTATCTGGGCACGATCATCTGTAATTATATGTACGGGTATCAGCAGATCATTGACGATACCTCCTTTGGCGCCAACGTCCTGACCTTTTGCGATGGGAATGCCAGCCAGGTAAGCCAGGCGCCGGACGCCGTCGCCAAAATATTCAGTAACGGATTCGGCATGTTGAACTATTTCGGTCACTCTTCCAATACCACCCTGGCCTATAACCTGAACAACCCATCCGATTATAATAATCAGGGGAAATATCCGGTCTTTTATGTGAACGGATGTGACGCCGGTAACTTTTTCATTTACGATAATCAACGGTTTGCCGGGGCCAATACCACCATATCCGAATCATATGTGCTGGCTAAAGACCGGGGATCCATCGCCTTTGTGGCCAGTACGCACTTTGGAATCGTGAATTACCTGAATATCCTGCTGGGCGGCCTGTACAACCTGATAGCCGGGGCCGATTACGGCAAGCCGATCGGGATCATCCAGAAGGATGCCATACAGGCATTGATCAATGCGACACCGGGTGATTATTTTGGCCGTCTTCATGGAGAACAGATGACTACCCATGGGGACCCTGCGCTGAGGTTAAATCAGCAGCAGCTGCCCGACTATGACGTGGAAGCTTCTCAGGTGGTGATCAATCCAAGCTTCGTTTCGATAGCCGACAACAGTTTTAATGTAAAGGCCCGCATTTTCAATCTTGGAAAGGCCGTCCGGGATTCCATAACCATCGTGGTCAAGCGTCAGTACCCCGATGGAAGCTCCGTCATCCTGCTGACGAAGAAGATGCCTGGCATCGATTATGAAGATTCTGTCCAGCTGGCCGTCCCGATCTTCGCCACAAAAGACAAGGGGCAGAACTATATCACCGTGACCGTGACGTCGACCGTTCCGGAAGTGGTCACCAGCAATAATTCCATTACGACCTCTGTTTATATCTATCAGGATGCGGCAACTCCCGTCTACCCTTATAACTATGCCATCATCAATTTGAACAGGCAAAAATTATATGCGTCTACGGCAGATGCGTTCAGCCCCAGCCAGCAATATGTGATGGAGATCGACACGACCACTCTGTTCAATTCTTCCACCAAGGTGTCTAAAAATCTGATTTCCGTCGGCGGCGTGCTGGAATTCGATCCCGGGATAACCTATCAGGATAGCGTTGTCTATTACTGGAGAGTGGCTACCGTCCCTGCGACCGGAAGCCAGTATATCTGGAATGGGGCGTCCTTTGTATATATCGATTCGCTCAGGAGCACGGTGGGTATGAATCAGTCTCATTTCTATCAGCATACGGTCTCGATCTCGAACAACATATTTCTCGATACCGCCAGCCGGAGATGGCTTTTTGATTCGGTCACCGACAACCTGTATATCAGGATCGGCACATGGCCGACCAGTACCGGCCAGGAGCAGGGCGTTTCGGTGGGGGTGAACGGCAACCAATATTTACTTCATAATGCCTGTGCATTCTCTTCTATCATATTCAATGTCTTTGACCCGGTAACGTTCAGGCCCTGGCTTAACACGACCAATCCCTCGACGCTCCAGGGTTTGTATGGCAGTGTCCGGAACGATTGTTCCCCAGGGCGTGAATACAGCTTTGAATTCCCGTATACGGATACTTCCTATCGGAGGAAGCTGGCTAATTTCATGGATATGATCCCTGCCGGGGCCATTGTGGTCGCCAGATCATTCATGGTCGATCCAGTTAAATACCCCAGTTATCTGGCGGCCTATGCGACGGACTTTCACGCCGATACCGTTTATTGGGGCGCCGGTAATTCCGTGTACAACCGGTTTCTGAACCAGGGCTTCGCTGGAATAGATTCTTTCAGCAGACCAAGGAATTTTTCGTTCATTTACAAAAAGGATGGCGCGGATGCTTTTGCCCCTCGTTGGATATTTACACTGGGAACGACAGATAATACTTCACTCAGCGTTGACGTCAGAGCGCCCGATACGACCGGATATATCTTGTCACCGGCCTTTGGCCCGGCAAAACAATGGAATCAGCTCCACTGGAGGGGACAGTCGCTGGAAGGTCCTTCTGCCGACACCGCAAGCGTCCAGGTGTTTGGGATCGATACACTGAACAATGCAACCTTACTGTACAGTCTGAGCAACCATGTGCAGGATTACGATATATCGGCCATCAATGCCAAACAATACCCGTATGTGCAGCTGAAGATGCTGACTTCGGATACGGTCACGGGAACGCCGTATCAACTGAAATACTGGAGGCTGAACTATATGCCTGTGCCCGAAGGAGCCCTGGCCCCGAATATTTTCCTGAAAGTAAAGGATACGCTGCAGCTGGGCGAGACGCTGGAATTTGCCATTGCCTTCAAGAATATCAGTCCATATGCATTCGACAGCATGCGTATCAAGATGTATATACTTGACAGGAACAATGTGTCCCATCCTATCCTTCTTCCGAAGAAAAGGCCCCTGATCAGCGGTGATACGCTGACCCTGAGCTATACCATCGATACCAAGACCTATGCCGGCGCTAATACTATTTATGTTTCCTTCAACCCCGATAACGACCAGCCGGAGCAATACACGTTCAATAATTTCCTGTACAAGGGTTTCTTTGTGAAGTCCGAGAACAGGAACCCGTTGCTGGATGTAACCTTCGATAATGTGCATATCCTGAACGACGATATCGTCTCTGCCAAGCCGCATATCCAGATCAAGCTGAAGAGCCTGGCGCAATACCTGCTGCTGACGGATACCTCCCTGATCAGAGTACAGCTCAAATATCCGGATGGCTCCCTGCATCCTTATAGCTTCAATACGGATACCCTGCGTTTCACCCCGGCGAGCAGTACATCGGACAATACGGCCACCGTCGATTTCACGCCGGTGTTCAGCAAGCAGATCAATGCCGATGGGGACGATTACCAGCTGATCGTTACCGGCAAGGACGAGTCGGGCAATACGACCGGCACCATTCCTTACCGGATCAGCTTCAAGGTGATCACCAAGGCCATGATCTCGAATATGCTGAACTATCCAAATCCGTTCACGACCTCCACGGCCTTTGTATTTACCATCACCGGCTTCGACGTTCCGCAGAATATAAAGATCCAGATCCTGACCATCACCGGTAAGATCGTACGTGAGATCACGAAGGATGAGCTGGGTCCGCTGCATGTCGGCCGGAATATCACGGAGTTCAAGTGGAATGGAACGGATGCGTATGGTCAGCGGCTGGCGAATGGGGTGTATCTCTATCATGTGGTGACCAATCTGAATGGGAAGACGCTGGATAAATACAAGGCTTCCAGCGATAATACGGATCAATTTTTCAATAACGGGTATGGAAAGATGTACCTGATGCGATAACAGACGCCAGGAGGCGGAGCAAAAATAAAACGGGACCGACAGAAAGCGGGTTACACGAAAGTATGGCCTGCACGTTTCTGCCGGTCTTTTTGTTCCTATATTTATCGTTCAATTGTCTTTCTCCATGACTATCCTGGGCATATCTGCATTTTATCATGATTCGGCGGCGGCGGTCGTGAAGGATGGCGAGATCATCGCTGCGGCGCAGGAAGAGCGGTTCACCCGGATCAAGCATGACCCGGCATTCCCCCTGCACGCGATCCGGTGGTGTCTGGAATATGCCGGCTGCGGTCTGGACGGGCTGGATGCCATTGTATTCTACGATAAGCCATTCCTGAAGTTCGAACGCCTCCTGGAGACTTACTGTAGCTTTGCTCCGCGCGGATTGCGTTCTTTCCTGGTGTCCATGCCGGTCTGGATCCGGGAGAAGCTGTTCCTGAAGAAGATCATTTATGACGGGCTGAAGGAGATCGCTCCTTTTGATAAGAAAAAGCTGAAGCTGCTGTTCGCTGAACACCATCTGTCGCATGCCGCCAGCGCCTTTTATCCTTCTCCGTTTGAAGAGGCTGCTATTCTGACCATCGACGGGGTGGGCGAATGGGCTACTGCCTCGATCTGCAAAGGCGAAGGTAATTCCATCACCATCTTAAAAGAGCTGGACTTCCCTCATTCACTGGGGCTGTTGTATTCTGCCTTTACCTATTACTGCGGATTCGAGGTCAATGGAGGTGAATACAAATTGATGGGGCTCGCGCCTTTCGGAAACCGGGACGGGGCCGCTGTCCGGCAGTATCTCGATACGATAAGAACGAAGCTGGTGTCCATCGGCGAGGATGGGGCCGTATTCCTGCATCAGCAGTATTTTACCTATGCGACGGGTCTGCGGATGACTGCGGACCGGAAGTGGGCTGCCTTATTTGGATTCGGTCGCAGGAAGCCGGAATCTCCGCTCGGACAGCAGCATTGCGATCTTGCGCTGGCGGTCCAGATCGTAACGGAAGAGGTCATATCCGCCATGGCGGCCGAGGCTAGGCGGCTTACGGGGAGCGATCAGCTGTGCATGGCGGGTGGGGTTGCGCTGAATGGCGTGGCGAATGGAAAACTACATGGGTCGGGTCTGTTCAGCAGGATCTTCATCCAGCCAGCCGCGGGAGACGCCGGTGGGGCGCTGGGAGCGGCGCTGGCGGCTTATTTCATCCATGCCGGTCAGCCCAGACGGATCGTTGCAGGAGACATGGATGGTCAGAAAGGAAGCTTGCTGGGCACTGAGTTTTCGGAGGCCCGTGTCGCGGCCCTGATCAAAGCGACGGGCGCCGTTGCCCATTATCATGCCGATGAGAGCGAGTTGATCCGGCAATCGGCCTTGCTGCTGGCGGAAGGGAATGTGGTCGGCTGGCATCAGGGCAGGATGGAATTCGGTCCGCGGGCCCTGGGATCCCGGAGCATCCTGGCCGATGCGCGAAGCCCTGAAATGCAGAAGAAACTAAACCTGAAAATAAAGAACCGGGAAAGCTTCCGGCCTTTTGCGCCGGTGGTATTGTCGGAGGATGCAGCGGATTATTTTGAGCTGGAGGGGCCGTCCCCGTATATGCTACTGGTGAAAAAAGTGAGGACGGAAAGATGCCGTCCCTTGCCGGAGGGATATGGCTCATGGAATCTGATGGATAAGCTGTATTTTCAACGCAGCGATATTCCGGCTGTCACGCATGTGGATTATTCGGCGAGGGTGCAGACGGTACACCGGGAGATCAATCCGAGGCTGTGGAATTTGCTGGCGGAATTCAAAAGGATCACCGGATATGCGGTGCTGGTCAATACCAGCTTCAATGTGCGGGATGAGCCGATCGTGAACAGCCCGGAGGATGCGTGGCATTGTTTTATGAATACGGAGATGGATCATCTGGTCATCGGGAACTATCTGCTGGCGAAGAAGGATCAGGCGGGCCATGCGGAATGAGTGGAGGACGGTGCTATGCGGGACCGGAGTAAGGGGGAGGACTGTCCGTGACGGCTGAACGATGTGGGACGGGCGGCAAAATAAATTTTAAAAAGATCGGATATGGAATTCTTGAGGGACCTCTGGAATTTTTTAAAAGGCAGGAAGAAGTGGTGGCTTGCGCCGCTGATCATCGTACTTATAGTGCTGGGGCTGCTGATCGTATTGGGCGGAGGCTCGGCCCTGGCGCCATTTATTTATACTTTATTTTGAACAAGAAACGCAGAAAGCAGATCGAGGCATTGGCGGCCATTGCGCTGTTCCTGCTGGTGCTGGCACGCTGGCAGCGGTCCTGGACTTTTGTCTGGATAGCGGGTGCGATCTTTTTGCTGGGTCTGGTCTGGAGCGGTTTTGCGGAAATGCTGCGGGCCGGGTGGATGAAACTTGCCGAAGGGATGGGCTTTGTCTCGGGAAAAATTATCCTGACGCTGGTGTTCTTTGTCGTGCTGCTGCCGGTGGCCTTCTTTGCAAAGCGCGCGGGCAAACTAAATATACGGTTGAAACCGGATGGGCGGCCGGGATTCAAGGTGAGGGATCACCGTTATGTAAAAGACGATCTTGAAAACCCGTGGTAGAAAAGAATGCCCAGCATGACGAGGGTCAGCAGGATGTTCAGCCAAACGGCAATCACCAGCTTATTATCCGAATACAAAAATTCCACTTTATGTCGTCCGGCCGGGACGGAAAACCCCATAAAGCTGATGTCGGCCCTTACGATCGGGCGTTCCATGCCGTCGATCTTTAATTTCCACAACGGATACCAGTTCTGCAGCAATACATGAAATTCCGCCGCGTCCGACTCGCTGGCGAAGACGAAATGATTGGGCCTGAAGGACAGGACGGAGAGACGGTTATGGGTATGACCGGATGGTCGGGCAAGGCTCAGGGCGCTGTCGCCGACAAGGGCCAGCTTCATCGTGCCGCGGACACTGGGTGCGAGCAGCGAATCCTTAAATTGCATCAGGGTATCGGCCGTGTACAGGAGCGGATAATTCATGATGGTATTCCTGAATGCCGTGTCGAACCAGAACCTGGTTTGAGATAACAGGTTACAGGGGCTTATATCATAACCGGACCAGCCTGGCTTTTTATTGTACATGTTGAGGTAGCCTATTTCCTGAAATCTGCTATTGCCGCCGGAACTGTTGTCAGCCAGGCTTGGCACAAGCGAGGGCAGGGGATATCCGTAGACGATATTTTCATCCAGGACCCTTTGAATTTTGGTTGCGGAATCTTTTTTTACCACGGTAGCCGGGAGAAATAATAAGGTAAAGAGCAGGCAGTTGAGCATGCTGAGCTTTACCACTGCTTTATAATTTTTTCTGACGATGGCATACCGGTAAAAAAGCCATAGAAAGAAGAGCTGGACGGCGGCATTGAATAAAAGCACCTCTTTGAACCTGAAACTGTCCAGTAATTGTTTAAGGGAGGGGGCCATTGCCTGGAGCCCCTGGAAACTCGCCTGACTAAGAAAGGCGTGGACTTTTTGCCAGATACCAGAAGCGCCCGAAAGGGAAAAAAGCAACAGCAACCCCAGGATGCCCATGCAAAAAAAGCAGGCATTCCTGACCTTCCGGACAACGGACCTGTCCCTGATATAAACGTCGAGGCTCCAGGCCGCCAGAACGCAACTGAAGAAAATGGTGTAAACTTTAAAGCCTGACGGATGCCGGAACGCATTCATCAGTGGAAGGATATAATAGGCGGCGACCCGCAGCCCGCCAAATTCCCCCAGGCTCAGGATCAGAGAAACGATGGCGGCTATTTTTGCGAATTTCACCCGGCGATCGCTGGTCCTTATGAAATAAGCCGTCAATGTGAACAAAAATACGATGATGCCGAAATAAGAGTTTCTTTCGGCGCCATCGGTGATCGTGGCGAAGGTAGCATGATAGACAGGTAGTGGAGTCAGCCAGGCAAAAAGCAGGAGAGGATGGAGCGGATTGCTCATGGCATCCGCATAAGATGCGCCACTGCCTCTTTCCGAAAGGGGAAGGTATTGGTAATAGGATAGGATCGCCGGAAGGGACAGCAGAACAAAGCAGATCAGAAAGGGGGTGTGCCTGGCCAATTCCTGGCCCAATGATCTCATCAGGGAAATCCCCTGGCTTTTCCGCTGGCTTATTACGTGAACGATGAAAATCGACAGCAGCAGATAAAGCGTGATGATGAACTGAGCCGGGTATGCGCAGACGAACAGGAGGTAAAGGGAAAATGCTCCCAGCAGAGACAGCAAGATCTTTTTCTCTTTCAGCATCCTGTAGTAGAACAGCATGACAAAAGGGAGAAAGGCCGCGCCGCTCAGCCAGTTGATATACTGGCAGCTATCGGTGTTAAAACCGCAGAGCATATAGCCTGCTGCCCCGAACATCACGGCATAGATATGGAGGCCCAGTCGCCGCAAAAGAAAATACATCCCGACACCGGACAGGAAAATATACAGGACCGTCTCCAGTTGAAGGGTATAAAGCGAATATGGCCCGAAAAGAGAAATGAATTGAACGACCGGATTCCAGACTCCGCTCTGCATATCTCCGTGAAGCGCATATCCTAAATTGAAGTAAGGGGACCAGAATGGATATTCATGGTTGAATATGGCTTCGCTGACCTGGAACCTCACCGGCAAAAAATAGCTCAGCGCGTCATTCTTAAGGCTGAAGACATGAAATACGAGCGGCCAGTAGGCAATGCAACAGATCAGCATGAGCATTAAGACAGCGAGTAGATCTCTTTTTGCCGGATGCCCGGAACCAGGCTGAGGGATGCCTGGAGGAGAGGCTGTGGTATTCGGGGTGATGTCCATGCAGCGGTACCCTTTAAAGGGTGGGAGTTTTTTTGATTAACCGGCTGACGTATTTGCCTATCATATCGAATTCGAGGTTCACCTTATCTCCGGGAAATATATTTCTGATATTGGTATGCTCAAAGGTGTAGGGGATGACGGCGATGTCGAAATGTTTTTTCTTTACGTTGAAGACGGTGAGGCTGATGCCGTTGAGGCAGACGGATCCTTTTTCGATAAGGAGGTGGCTGAATGCTTTGGGGAATTCGAACTGAAATTCCCAGCTGCCATCCATTTCTTTGCGTTGCCGGCAGGTGGCCGTGGCGTCTACATGGCCCTGTACGATATGGCCGTCGAGGCGGCCGTTCATGACCAGGCATCTTTCGAGGTTTACGAGATCTCCGGCCTTCCAGTCGCCAAGATTGGTCTTGCGGAGGGTCTCTTCAATGGCGGTGACCCGGTGGGCGCCTTCTTTTATCTCTTCCACGGTGAGGCAGGCGCCGTTGTGGGAAAGGCTCTGATCGGGCTTCAGCTCGGCTGAAATGGGGGATTCTATCCAAAATATCTTATTGGTACCCAGTGTGTTAACATCTGTTATCGTACCAAGGGACTCGATGATGCCTGTAAACATAGTTGGGCGAATTTCGGTATTTTCCGGGGAAATTTTAATTTTCCAATTATTGGCATATATTTGCAACCCGTAAATCAATTAAAGGACTTTAAAGGAGGTATCAAAAATGCTGATCATTGATTCAAAAGATTGCGAAAATATAGACAAAGCGCTCAAAAAGTATAAGAAGAAATTTGAGAAGGCCAAGGTGCTGATCCAGCTGAGGGAGCGTCAGGCATATATCAAGCCTTCCGTGCGTCGCAGGGGCCAGGTGTTGAAGGCTGTCTATAAGCAACAGGTCGCGAGCGGTAAATTCGAGCTTTAAGATCTTTTATATAAGGATATTGAAAGGCTGCCTTCTGGCGGCCTTTTTGTTTTGGGGTGGGGGCGAGGCAGAGTGGGCTGGGGGATCGGCCGGAGGGATTCGGAGGGTTCAGGAGGCTGGGGTGGGGGATCGGGGCTGGGAGGCTGGCTTGGACTGTGGGATGGGAGACTGGGGAGGAGGCTGGCAGACTGGGCTGTCATTTATTTCGTAGTTTTGGATGAATTAAAGCCATCTGCCTTGGATGCGGTGATTCAGCCCTTTATCGATTACCTCAAATTTGAAAAGCGTTATTCGACGCACACGGTCCGGGCTTACCAGGATGACCTGGGGCAGTTCGTCGGCTTTATCGGCGTGCAATTCGGGGTGACGGCCCTGGTGGAGGTATCGTCCTCTTTTGTCCGGAGCTGGCTGGCGTCCTTAAAGGATCAGCGGCTCAGTTCCCGCTCCATAAACCGGAAGATCTCCTCTCTTAAATCTTTTTACAAATATCAGCTGCGCAACGGGCTGGTGGAGCTGTCTCCCATGGACCCCATCACGAGCCCAAAGACCAGCAAACGGCTGCCCGTCTATGTCGAACAGAAGGATATGGACTTTCTGTTCGGGGATATCGTCTTCCCAGGGGACTGGAACGGGCTGACGGACAGGCTGCTGCTGACGATCTTTTACCATACCGGCATGCGGCTCAGCGAACTGGTAAACCTGCGGGAGAGGCAGGTGGATGCCGCCAGCCGGACGATCCGGGTGCTGGGGAAGGGGAACAAGGAAAGGATCATCCCGGTGAACCCCGCCCTTATCCATCTGGCGGAGGATTATTGTCGCCGTAAGCGGCAGGAGCTGGAGCGGCCGGACACGGATTGTCTGCTGGTGGGGGAGAAGGGGAAAAAACTCTACGGAAAATACGTTTACCGGGCTGTGAAGAAGTATCTGGGGCAGGTGACCACGATCGATAAAAAGAGCCCTCATGTGCTGCGGCATACGTTCGCCACTCATCTAACCAACAGCGGGGCCGATCTTAACTCGGTGAAGGAGCTGCTGGGGCATGCCAGCCTGGCTGCAACCCAGATCTACACCCATAATACGATAGAGAAGCTGAAGGATGTGCATAAAAAGGCCCATCCCAAGGCCTGACGGGACTGAATTTTATTGTGCGGAAGGGTATAATTTTTGCAGGGGAGGAGCATTAATTTTGTGATAATTTTATTTGGATAAACAGGCCCGAAATATTAACTTCATTGTGCTACTTATCGCCCACGCAGCCATTCTGGCTAATGAGTTCTTTTATATAATTCTTCACGTTAAAATGGGATTGCTATGAACGTTAACATTCAGACGGTGCACTTTGATGCAGACGGAAAATTAGTAGATTATGTAACAAAAAAAATGACAAAGCTAGACACGTTTCATGACAGGATTATCAAAGTAGATGTTTTTCTGAAACTTGACAATGTGGTTCATAAAATCAAGGACAAGATTGCAGAGATCAGGGTTCATGTGCCGAGGCACCACTTCTTCGTAAAATGCTCCTCCAAATCCTTCGAAGAATCGTTTGACAGCGCGTTCGAGTCGCTGGTCAACCAGGTAAAAAAGAAAAAAGACAAGCAAGCCGCTTAAAAGCAAGTACAAAAAATTCAGAGACCTCCGTAAGGAGGTCTTTTTCGTCGGCGGCAGCGGGAACGCGGCTCAGCCGGATTGGGCACAAAACCGGGAAACTGGGGTAAAAAGATGGGCGGCTGCGGAAAACCGCTGATAATTAAGGAAAAAAAAGGGGTCAAAATTTTTGCATTTAACAAATTCGCTTACCTTTGCCTTCCCAAAAAAAACGGTGTCTGTGTGTGATATGTGGGATTGGGTGACCGGTAATCAGCCAGAGTAGCTCAGTTGGTAGAGCAGCTGATTTGTAATCAGCTGGTCGGGGGTTCGAGTCCCTTCTCTGGCTCTAGGGAGGCGTAGCCTCCGGGAAAGTCATCAGATAGGAGGCGGGAGGCGTTATATTTCCAGTAACGACGATCCGCCTCGGAAGGAGGCGAAGCCTCCGGGAAAGTCATCAGATAGGAGGCGGGAGGCGTTATATTTCCAGTAACGACGATCCGCCTCATAACCAAGTTCGGGTAGGTAGTCAAGTGGCCAACGACAACAGACTGTAAATCTGTCCTCTTCGGAGTTCGATGGTTCGAATCCATCCCTGCCCACAGCGTCTGCCGCAGCAACAGCGCGGCGGATGTCCACGCGGTCCCTCGGAATTTGCGGGGATGGCGGATGGGAGAAAAGAAGTTCTTTACAAGGGTGAAGACCCGTAAACGGGCAAAAAATGCGGAAGTAGCTCAGTTGGTAGAGCGACAGCCTTCCAAGCTGTAGGTCGCGGGTTCGAACCTCGTCTTCCGCTCATTGTAAAATTGCCGGGTGGCAGGAGTTCGTTGCTGGGCCGGAACGGTGAGGGTAATGGAATATCAGCCGTTGTAGCTCAGGGGTAGAGCACTTCCTTGGTAAGGAAGAGGTCGTGAGTTCAATTCTCATCAACGGCTCAAAGCGTTCTTTGAGACACGTATAAAGATAATAAAACAGCGGTTGACCCGAATGTCATAGTTTAGGTCCTCGTTTAAATTTTAAAACACAACTTAAAAACAGATAACAATGTCAAAAGAGACCTTCAAGAGGGACAAACCCCACGTTAACGTTGGTACCATCGGTCACGTTGACCACGGTAAAACCACTTTGACTGCTGCTATAACCTCTATCCTTGCAAGCAGGGGCCTGGCAGAAGCAAAAAAATATGATGAGATCGATGCTGCTCCGGAAGAAAAGGAGAGGGGTATTACCATCAATACAGCACACGTTGAATATGCGACGACTAACCGTCACTATGCGCACGTGGACTGTCCCGGTCACGCTGACTATGTAAAAAATATGATCACGGGTGCTGCCCAGATGGATGGAGCTATCCTGGTGGTTGCCGCTACGGATGGTCCTATGCCCCAGACCAAGGAGCATATCCTGTTGGCCCGTCAGGTAGGTGTTCCCCGTATCGTGGTGTTCATGAACAAGGTTGACCTTGTAGATGACCCCGAATTACTGGAACTGGTGGAAATGGAGATCCGTGAGCTGCTGACTTCTTATGGTTTTGACGGAGATAACACTCCGATCATCCAGGGATCTGCAACCGGCGCTCTGGCTGGCGAAGAAAAATGGGTCAAGGCGATCGATGAGCTGATGGCAGCCGTTGACAGCTATATTCCCCTGCCTCCCCGCCCGGTCGATCAGCCGTTCCTGATGTCCGTTGAAGATGTGTTCTCCATCACGGGCCGTGGTACAGTTGCCACCGGTCGTATCGAGAGAGGCCGCATTAAGGTAGGCGAAGGCATCGAGATCGTTGGTCTGATGGATGCTCCGCTGACCTCAACCGTCACGGGTGTGGAAATGTTCCGCAAGCTGCTGGATGCCGGTGAAGCTGGGGATAATGCAGGTCTGCTGCTGCGTGGTATTGAAAAAACCCAGATCCGTCGTGGAATGGTGCTTTGCAAACCAGGCTCGATCACTCCGCATACCGAATTCAAAGGCGAAGTTTATGTACTGAGCAAGGAAGAAGGCGGTCGCCATACTCCTTTCTTTAACAAATACCGTCCACAGTTCTATTTCCGTACTACAGACGTGACAGGGGAAGTTACCCTGCCTGCTGGTACTGAGATGGTTATGCCTGGCGATAACACTTCCCTGAGCGTGGTGCTGATCCAGCCGATCGCTATGGAAAAAGGGCTGAAATTCGCTATCCGTGAGGGTGGTCGGACGGTAGGCGCCGGTCAGGTGACGGAAATTGTTAAGTAGTCAGAATTTTATATCTTTACAATATGGCTGAAAGCTGTTCCGGAATGCGTTCGGAATAGCTTTTAGCTTTTTGGCAGCGAACGGCGCAAAGGCCGGGGGTTGCGACGAGCGAAAGCGGAACACTCATCAGATGTATGCCGGAAAAGGGCTATTTTGAAGAGAAGACGTTTTGCGGCTTTCAAACACGGGCATAGTTCAAAGGTAGAATAGAGGTCTCCAAAACCTTAGATCTGGGTTCGAATCCTAGTGCCCGTGCCACCGACGTCAGCTGGAAAGGGATTGAATGGAAAGATCCTTTTGTTGCGGACGCTAAATCAGGAAAACATGAACAAAATAACGACCTATTTCCGTGAGTCCTATAAGGAACTGATGGAGAAAGTGACCTGGCCTGGCTGGGTACAGCTGCAGCAATCCACGGTCATCGTGCTTGTTGCGACCTTGTTGATAACCCTCATCGTAGGGGTAATGGATGTCATATCCAGTTCCGTATTACATTTCACCTATTCATTATTTTCGTAATGTCGTGATTTGCTTTCAAATTTTTTTTCATTATGGAAACTGTAAGTCAAGAAGAGATCAAGAGTCAGACGGAAGTCAAGACGCAGCCGGACGGCAAACCGCTGCCCGAAACAAAATGGTATGTATTGCGGGTGGTCAGCGGCAAAGAGCGTAAGGTAAAAGAATACCTCGACAAGGAAATCAGCCGCAATGGCTGGTCAGAAATAGTAAAGCAGGTATTCCTGCCCGTGGAGAAAGTGTACAAGGTGCAGAACGGAAAAAAGGTAATGCGTGAGCGTAACTACTATCCGGGCTATGTGATGGTGGAAGTGACGGAAGGCAAGCTGGGGGATGACCTGCGCGAAGCGATCAAGAACACGAACAGCGTTATCCATTTCCTGGGCAAAGAGAACCCCATCGCCCTCCGTAAGGCTGAGGTGAATAAGATGCTGGGCAAGATGGATGAAATGGCCGAGTCCGGCGGTATGAGCATGAGCGAGCCGTTCATCATCGGGGAAACGATCAAGATCATCGAAGGACCTTTCAATGACTTCAACGGGATCATCGAAGAAGTGAACGACGAGAAGAAGAAACTGAAGGTGACGGTAAAGATCTTCGGACGTTCCACACCGGTGGAGCTGAACTATATGCAGGTCGAGAAGATCGCGTAAGACGGTGCGGGTGAACCGCCTGAAATGCGCGCTGGTAAAGGAAACGGCGTGGCGATATACCTAACAGGGCGCAGTAAACGAGATTGAAGAGCTTTATACGATATAAAAAAATAACCCCTCCGGAAGAGGGGTTATTTCATATATAGTTCTTATCAATTCGCACTGTCGCTGCCAAGATCAAAATGGGAAGAGGATGGTTCGTCCGAAGGCGGTGTAGGTTCGCTCATTGGTGGAGGAGGAACGGGAGTTGCCTTGGGTTTTGGGGCTGATTTCTTTTTGGCCGCTTTTTTCGGGGCTGCCTTTTTGGGCGCTGCCTTTTTTGGAGCCGCTTTCTTTGGAGCTGCCTTTTTCTTAGGGGCCGCTTTTTTGGCTGGGGATTTCTTCTTCACGGCTTTTTTAGCTGCTTTTTTGGGAGCTGCTTTTTTCTTAGGGGCCGCTTTCTTTTTAGCAACTTTTTTCTTCACGGCTTTTTTGGCCGCCTTTTTCACCGCTTTCTTGACAGGTTTTTTCGCCGCTTTCTTAGGAGCTGCTTTTTTTGCCGGCTTTTTCTTAGACTTTGACATAGTTTGTTGAGCGTTTTAAGTTGTTGTTGAGAATGAAATGGAGATTATTGCAAAAGTTAGTCAGAAAAATTCAAATATAAAAAAATGGAGGCCGTTTTTCTTCACAAAAATTTCACCTGATGGCCCGGACTGGCTGCGGCATTGGGCCTGCGCGGTGAATATACGGGGCCGGTAGCTTGGCTATGCTGGCCCGCCCGGCTCTGCGATGTGGAGAGAATGGGGCCCCAACCGAAGGAGAGAATGGGGTTCAGCCGGGATGATGAGATGCTGTGGACGGATGGATGGGGCTGAGATGGCCGGTCTGAAAGGGCAGGGCGCCGGATCGGGGTTGAGGTGTACAGCGGACCCCGCAGGGATGCCAGGATCCTGCTAGGTAGGAATGATCGGACTGAGGTGAATGGGCTGGCTGGCTGAGCCAGGAGAGGCTGGTGGCAAAGTGGGGAGGATAAGCCCGGAGGCGGAAAAAAAGCCCCTGAAAATATTTGAAAAATTGCTGTTTTATAGTACCTTTGCGTCCCCAAAGAGAAAGTTCTTATTTATTAATGTGTTTGGGAGTTCCGGATCATACCGGGACGCTAGCACCAAAAAATGAAGCAACATGGCAAAAGAGATCACAGGTTATGTCAAGTTGCAGGTTAAAGGCGGTCAAGCCAATCCTGCACCTCCTATCGGACCTGCATTAGGTTCTAAAGGTATCAATATCATGGAGTTCTGTAAGCAATTCAATGCCAGGACCCAGGATAGAATAGGGAAGGTTCTCCCTTGTCTCATCACCGTTTATACCGACAAGTCGTTCGACTTCGTCATCAAGACTCCCCCCGCAGCCGTACAGTTGCTGGAAGCTACTAAACTGCAGAGCGGCAGCAAAGAGCCAAATCGTAATAAAGTTGGAAAAGTTACCTGGGCGCAGGTAGAAGTGATCGCGAAGGACAAAATGCCCGACCTGAATGCTTTTACTATCGAGAGCGCTATGCGCATGGTAGCCGGCACAGCCCGTAGCATGGGTATCACCGTCGAGGGAGCAGCACCCTGGGCGAACTAACCCGCGT
This sequence comes from Puia sp., assembly GCA_035317125.1. Classification (GTDB taxonomy): domain Bacteria; phylum Bacteroidota; class Bacteroidia; order Chitinophagales; family Chitinophagaceae; genus Puia. The sequence continues at coordinate 18,298 of DATHHO010000281.1, read as the reverse complement.
TTGCGGGTCATGAGCTCCATTGACAGAGGGGCTGAGCCGCGAACTAACTTTTATTCTAACTTTTTAAAAATCACGAAATGGCTATCACGAAAAAAAGAAAAGCAGCCTCTGCGAAGGTTGATAAAAATAAATTTTACAGTCTCCGGGACGCCAGCGCGCTCGTAAAAGAGGCGAACACCACGAAATTCGACTCTTCCGTCGATCTGCATGTCCGTCTGGGCGTAGATCCTAAAAAGGCCGATCAGTCGATCCGTGGAACGGTTAACCTGCCGCATGGCACGGGTAAGACCAAGAAAGTATTAGTGCTCTGCACGCCGGACAAGGAAGCCGATGCAAAGGCAGCCGGAGCGGATTATGTAGGGCTGGATGAATTCATCCAGAAGATCGAAGGCGGCTGGGTGGATGTCGATGTGATCATCGCCACTCCTTCCGTAATGCCAAAGATCGGTAAGCTGGGTAAGGTGTTAGGTCCACGAAACCTGATGCCCAATCCAAAGACGGGTACGGTGACCAATGATGTCGCTGCTGCGGTCAATGAAGTAAAGGGCGGTAAGATCGCGTTCAAGGTCGATAAAGCGGGGATCATCCACGCCTCTATCGGTCGCGTGAGCTTCACCCCGGAAAAGCTGGTTGAAAATGGCAATGAGCTGATCAATGCGATCGTGAAAGCCAAGCCGGCAACGGCCAAGGGCACGTATCTGAAAAGCTTGTTCATGGCCAGCACCATGAGCCCTGGTATCGCTATCGACACCAAAGCTTACGCTCACTAAGCCGCCTGGAAGGTAGGAATTGAAATCACCGGATCCCGGTCAAGACCGGGGCACAAAAAAAATGTTATGAACAAAGATCAAAAGAATGAAGTGATTGAAGTGTTGAAAGACAAATTCTCTCAATATAATAACTTCTACGTTACCAATACCGAGTCATTATCCGTAGCACAGATCGGCAAATTACGCCGGATCTGTTTCAACAAGAATGTGGAGATGAAGGTGGCCAAGAACACGCTGATCAAGAAAGCGCTGGAAAGCCTGGACAGCACCCGTTATTCGGGTGTGTTCGAGTCCCTGAACGGAGTTACAGCCCTGCTGTTCTCCGAGAATGCCAAGGAGCCGGCCATGATCATCAGCTCCTTCCGCAAGGACGGTAACCTGACCAAGCCTGTGCTGAAGGCAGCCTTTATCGACGGGGATATATTTGCCGGAGACGAGCAGCTGAAGACGCTGACCACCCTGAAGAGCAAGCACGATCTTATCGGCGAGATCATCGGTCTGCTGCAATCTCCCGCCAAGAATGTTATCAGCGGCCTGAATGCAGGAGCCAAACTGGCGGGTCTGATCAAGGCGCTGGAAAGCAGGGCAGAAGCCGCAGCGAATTAGTATTAAAGGTTCCCGCTCCGAAGGAGCGGGAGGTATTAATAGAACAAAGACAAATTTTTTTAAACCGTCCGCCGGAGCGACGAAAAGCAGTGAAGGCGGCAAAAATTTACAAACATGGCAGACTTAAAAGCAGTTGCAGAACAGTTAGTAGGATTAACTGTTAAAGAAGTAAACGAATTAGCTAAAATCCTGAAGGAAGAATACGGTATCGAGCCTGCAGCCGCTGCAGTAGCCGTTGCCGCTGGCCCAGCCGCCGCTGGTGCTCCTGCCGCTGAAGAAAAGACCGCATTTACGGTCACGCTGAAGGCAGCCGGTCCTAACAAGCTCAATGTGGTGAAGATCGTCAAGGATCTGACCGGTCTGGGCCTGAAGGAAGCGAAGGATCTGGTAGATGGCGCTCCAAAGCCTGTTAAAGAAGGCGTAAGCAAGGCTGATGCTGAAGCATTGGTTGCTAAGCTGAAAGAAGCAGGTGCGGAAGTAGAGATCAGCTAAACGCTGTAAATAAGGAATTTCAAAACCCCGGCAACGAACCGGGGTTTTGTTGATTTTTGCTATTTATTCCGTAACTTTGCCCTCCGTTTCCCTGGCTAATTTACGGTTGAGATCATGTTTTAATTATAAACTGTTGAGGATCAATGTGTCCCACAGTTTCAAGGCGTTAGACAATTTTGGAGTCAGAACGATTATTGAGTGACGATAGGTGAATGGTAATTAGCTTTCATTATTAAAACCGGTTTTAAACAATATGTCTTCAACAAAACTGCAAAACAGGATCAATTTCGGTAAAATCAAGCACCTTGCCGAAACTCCTGATCTTCTGGAAGTACAGATCCAATCTTTTAAAGAATTTTTCCAGTTAGAGACCACTCCGGACAAGCGGAATATCGAAGGCTTGTTCAAAGTGTTCAAAGAGAATTTCCCGATCACCGATACGCGGAATATTTTCATGCTGGAATTTTTGGATTATTTTATCGATCCGCCGCGCTATACCATTGAAGAATGTATGGAGCGTGGGTTGACCTATGCCGTTCCCCTGAAGGCCAAACTCCGTTTGAGCTGTAATGACGAGGAGCACGTAGACTTCCAGACGATCGTACAGGATGTATTCCTTGGCAATATTCCTTATATGACCCCCCGCGGCACCTTTGTCATCAATGGAGCCGAGCGTGTGGTCGTTTCCCAGCTGCACCGTTCGCCGGGCGTATTCTTCGGTCAGTCCATTCATCCGAATGGCACGAAGATCTATTCCGCCCGTGTGATCCCCTTCAAGGGCGCCTGGATGGAATTCGCTACGGACATCAACAATGTCATGTATGCGTATATCGACCGTAAGAAGAAATTCCCGGTCACAACCCTGTTGCGTTCCATCGGATACGAAACGGATAAGGATATCCTGGAGCTGTTCGGCATGGCCGACGAGGTGAAAGCCGACAAGAAGACGCTCCAGAAATATATCGGCAGGAAACTCGCTGCCCGCGTCCTCAGGACATGGGTGGAAGATTTCGTCGATGAAGACACCGGTGAGGTGGTATCCATCGAACGTAATGAGATCATCCTGGAACGCGATACGGTCCTCGATGAGGAAGCCATCGAAATGGTGGTGGAAATGGAAGCCAAGAGCCTGTTCATCCAGAAGGATGATGTGGGCGGCGACTATGCCATTATCTACAATACTTTGAATAAAGATACCTCCAACTCGGAACTGGAAGCCGTTCAGCATATCTACCGCCAGTTGCGCGGCGCTGACGCTCCGGATGACGAGACGGCGCGTGGTATTATCGATAAATTATTCTTCAGCGACAAGCGTTATGACCTGGGCGAAGTAGGCCGTTACAAGATCAACCGTAAGTTGAACCTGCACCAGCCCCTGGACCAGAAGACGCTGACGAAGGAAGATATGATCGAGATCATCAAGTATCTGGTGCGGCTGACCAATGCCAAAGCGGAAATCGACGATATCGATCACCTGAGCAACCGCCGTGTGCGCACGGTAGGAGAGCAGTTGTATGCTCAGTTCGGCGTAGGTCTGGCCCGTATGGCCAGGACGATCCGCGAGCGTATGAACGTCCGTGACAATGAAGTGTTCACTCCGGTGGACCTTATCAATGCCAGGACCCTGTCCTCCGTGATCAATTCCTTCTTCGGTACCTCTCAGCTGTCCCAGTTCCTGGACCAGACCAACCCGCTGAGCGAGATCACGCATAAGCGTCGTATCTCCGCCCTCGGACCAGGCGGTCTGAGCCGCGAACGTGCCGGCTTTGAAGTCCGTGACGTGCATTATTCACACTATGGCCGTCTTTGTACGATAGAAACGCCCGAAGGGCCGAATATCGGGCTGATCTCTACCTTGTGCGTACATGCCAAGATAAACGAGATGGGCTTTATCGAGACGCCGTACCGCAAGGTGCATGAAGGCAAGGTCGAGCTGAAGAAGCTCACTTACCTGAGTGCAGAGGAAGAAGATATCGCCAAGATCGCCCAGGCGAATGTACCGCTGGATGAGAAGGGAAATTTTGTGGAAGACAAGATCGTTTCGCGCCAGACGGGTGATTTCCCGATCCTGGAGAAGAACGAGGTAGAATATATGGACGTGGCGCCAAACCAGATCGTGGGCCTCAGCGCATCGCTGATCCCCTTCCTGGAACATGATGATGCCAACCGTGCGCTGATGGGTTCGAACATGCAACGTCAGGCCGTACCGCTGATCCGCCCCGAAATGCCTATCGTAGGTACGGGGCTGGAGGCAAAGGCCGCACGTGACGCGAGGATCCAGATCCATTCGGAAGGAGAAGGTGTGGTAGAGTTCGTGGATGCCAACGAGATCCATGTCCGTTACGAAAGAAACGATACGCAGAAACTCGTCAGCTTCGAAGAAGACCTGAAAATATACCGGCTCACCAAGTTCATCAAGACCAACCAGGAAACCTGTATCAATCTCAAGCCGGCTGTCAAGAAAGGCCAGCGGGTGAAAGACGGCGACTTCCTGACGGAAGGATACGCAGTACAGGATGGAGAACTGGCATTAGGTCGTAACCTGAAGGTGGCGTTCATGCCCTGGAAGGGTTATAACTTCGAGGATGCCATCGTGATCAGCGAAAAAGTCGTCCGCGAGGACCTGTTCACCTCCGTTCATATTTCCGAATATGAGCTGGAAGTCCGGGATACCAAACTGGGCGAAGAAGAGCTGACGCCGGATATCCCCAACGTTTCGGAAGAAGCGACCAAGGACCTGGACGAGAACGGTATCATCCGTGTCGGCGCCCAGATCAAGGAAGGCGATATTCTGATCGGCAAGATCACTCCGAAAGGGGAGAGCGATCCTACTCCGGAAGAAAAACTGCTACGCGCCATCTTTGGCGACAAGGCAGGTGACGCAAAAGACGCTTCTCTGAAAGCGCCGAGCGGTACCGAAGGGGTGGTGATCAGCAAGAAACTGTTCCAGAGAGCCAAGAAAGATAAGAATGCAAAGGTCCGTGAAAAGGCCTCTTTAGAGAAGATCGAAAAGGTCCACGAGAAGAATGTGACGGATCTGATGGATGTGCTGCTGAGCAAGCTGCAGGTGTTATTGAAAGATCATACTTCCGCCGGTGTCAACAATAATTTCGGTGAAGTACAGATCGGCAAGGGCTCGAAGTTCAGCGCCAAGAATCTGGCGGGGATCGACTACCTGAATGTCAACCCGCTGGGTTGGACGGGTGATGTGAAGACGGATGAGCCGATCAATATCCTGCTGCACAATTACAGCATCAAGTATAACGAAGAGTTAGGCCGCTATAAAAGAGAGAAGTTCAATATCTCCATCGGGGATGAATTACCTGCTGGTGTGTTGAAGCTGGCTAAAGTGTACCTGGCCGTTAAGCGTAAGCTTAAGGTAGGGGATAAAATGGCCGGCCGTCACGGTAACAAGGGTATCGTTGCCAAGATCGTGCGTGCTGAAGACATGCCTTTCCTGGAAGACGGAACACCTGTGGACGTGGTGCTGAACCCACTGGGCGTACCTTCCCGTATGAACCTCGGACAGATCTATGAGACTGTGCTTGGATGGGCCGGGGAGAAGCTCGGGATCAAGTTCGCAACGCCGATCTTCGATGGAGCTACCGTGGAAGAGATCGCGCAGCATATCGAAAAAGCGGGCCTGCCTGTATTCGGCCATACCTATCTCTATGATGGGGAGACCGGAGAGCGCTTCGACCAGAAGGCTACCGTCGGGATCATCTATATCATCAAACTGCACCATATGGTGGATGATAAGATGCACGCGAGGAGCATCGGACCATACAGTCTTATTACGCAGCAGCCGCTGGGTGGTAAAGCGCAGTTCGGTGGTCAGCGTTTCGGGGAAATGGAAGTTTGGGCGCTGGAAGCTTATGGCGCGTCCAATATCCTTCAGGAGTTGCTTACCCTCAAATCGGATGATATCATCGGTCGTGCGAAGACCTATGAAGCGATCGTCAAGGGTGATAATATCCCGAGGGCCGGTATTCCAGAATCCTTTAACGTTCTCGTGCATGAGCTGAGAGGACTGGGTCTCGATCTGAAATTCGATTAATGAGGGGCGGCGCTGATCGCGGGGCCAGAGGGGCCGGCGAAGAAGCTCCTGCTGAATAATAGTATAAAGCCATTCCAAAGAAATTTGGAATGGCTTTTTTAGTTGAGGGTCAATCCGGGATGGCTTTTTTTTACTCTGTTCTCAGATTTTTTGCCGGGCTGGCGGTGGCGGCTTTGATTGCCTGGTAACTCACGGTCAATAAAGTAATGATGATTGATAAAATCACGACTAAAAAGAAAACGCCGGCATTTATATCAATCTTATAGTCATATTGTTTCAGCCATTCATTCATCGCATACCAGGCCACCGGAACAGCAATGACACAGGCTATCAGCACCAGGAACACAAAGTCCCGTGACAGCAGCCCCCAAAGGCTCTGCACACTCGCGCCAAGCACTTTTCGTACACCTATTTCTTTGACACGTTGTTCGGCGGTGAAGGAAGCCAGACCAAAAAGCCCCAGGCAGGAAATGAATACGATCAGGACCGCGATGATCGCCGCCAGGTTACCGACCAGCTCTTCATAATTAAACTTTTTGGCGTATTGTTCATCGGCAAACTGATATTCGAAAGGGAAAGAAGGATTGTATCTGTCAAAGATCGGTTTCATGAGGCTGATGGCTTTTGACGCCGGCAGCGCGGGATTCATCCGGATATCCGCATAGCTTACCCACCCCTTATTGAATATGATGGTCAGCGGCGAGATCGGCCGGAAAGGCGATTGCATCTGGATATCCGGCACCACACCTATTACGACCATATTCTTATCATTCCATTTGAGCAATGTTCCTACAGGATCTTTAAGTCCCATGCGTTTTACAGCGGCCTGGTTGAGGATCACGCTATTTGAATCTGCAAAATCGCGCGAAAAATCCCTGCCAGCCAATAGCTTGATCCCGAGGGTCTTCGTATAATCATAGTCGGTCGCAATAGTCGAGAAGACGGTAGATTTTTCCACAGGAAGGCTTTTGGGCCATTCCCATCCATTATTATTACTGTAGATCTCCGAGGGCGGAGAATTGCTTTTGCAGATGGAGATCGCCGCGCCGGAGCTGATGAGTTCCTGCTGCAACGCTTCCCAATGTTTCTGAATATCATCCGACCAGTTCACGGAAATGAGTCCCCTGTTATTAAAACCAATGGGACGGTTCTTGCCGTGTTGTATTTGTTGATAAATGATGATCGTGCCGATCATGAGCACCACGGCGCTTGAGAACTGAAGCACCACCAAAATTTTACGGGGCAGGGAGCCGGTCTTGCCGGCTTTTAAATTGCCCTTCAGTACGCGCACGGGATTGAAGGAGGAAAGATAAAAAGCGGGGTAACTTCCAGCCAATAAACCGGTGAGCGCGGTAAATGCGATCATGATACCCCAGAAGGCGGGATTTGCCAGATGCAGGCTCATATCCTTTTCTGTAAGCCTGTTGAAGAAGGGCAGGGCGATCGCCACCAATCCGATAGCCAGGACAAACGCCAATGCGGCAATCAACATGGACTCGCTCAGGAACTGACTGATCAGTTGTCTGCGTCCCGAACCGACGGCTTTGCGTACGCCAACCTCTTTGGCCCTTTTTTCAGAACGGGCGGTGCTCAGGTTCATAAAATTAATGCAGGCAATGATCAGCACGATGATCCCTAAAATGCCGAACATTCTGACATATTTTATAAAGCCCCCGGTATTCTTCCCATTTTCAAAGTCACTGTACAAGCGCCATTTTGCCATTGGATGGATAAAGACTTCGGGTATGATACTCTTCAGCGTATTTTCGTCTGTAAAATGTGCGATCACTACATTCCTGATCTTGGCGTTTACGGCCTCCGGCCGCACATTTTCATTTAATTGCACAAAGACCTGCCAGGAGTTGTTGCCCCAATTTGTCTTGTGGTATTGTTTGATATACGTATAAATAGTTTCCTGTAATTGCCAGGGTATGAGGTAATCGAAAGTAAGTGAACTGTTCCTGGGTTGTTTGGCAACAACGGCGGTAACCTTCAGATTTGTGGTGTTGTCCATTTTCAGGGTCTTGCCAATCGGATCTTCAGACCCAAAAAGTATTTTGGCGGTCTCTTCCGTCAATACGATGGAGTAAGGATCGCGGAGAGGATCCTTATTGCCCTCCAGGATATTGAACGAAAACATCGCGATAGCTTCCGACCCGATAAAATGACCGGTCTTGCTGATCTTCTTTTCCTTGTACATCAAAGAATGGACATTGCCCCAGTCGCACATCGCCACCCCCTTAAAATCAGAAAACCTGGCTTTCAGTTCTTCTCCCATCGGAAAGGGCAGGGCTTCCTGGGTGCCCCGGTGGCCATCGAAGGTCTGGTTCATCATGACCTGGTACAAGGAGGAATAGTTTTTATGATGTTTGTTTGCCGACACCTCATCATGGATCCACAGCCCAATGAGCATCACCACCGCCATGCCCGTGGCAAGGCCTGAGATGTTGATGAAAGAATACACCTTGTTTTTTACAAGATTTCTCCAGGCTACCTTAAGATAATTCTTTAGCATACTTTTTATATTTCTGGTAAGCGAAATGCAAACTTTGTATATAATTGATAATCAATATATTGAGATATGTGCCAGCCTGCTGGATCTATTTCTTTGAAGGGAAAGACGTGTAATAAGCCGAAATGTTGCTCCGGATGATGGGAACAGCAAGGCAAAATCCGAATAAATGATGTTTGTCTATTTCTTCAGTAATTTCTCCACGAAGGTCTCGTTGTTGAGTCTGATCTCCAGCAGGTAGGCCCCGGCGCTTAGCTGTCTCCGCGAAAGGTCGATATGCAGTTGGCGGCCGGGCTGTCCGGCGGACTGCCGCAGCAACTCTTTTCCTGTCATATCCAGCAACCTGACCTGAACGTTGCCGGCGGGAATGGTTTTGAACAGGATATCCAGCTGATCGGTAAACGGATTGGACAGCACGGTGAATGCTTTTTGAGTTCCCCCTGTATTTTTTATCAGGATCACTTTGCTGTACGTGAACTTTCCATCGAGATCCGATTGCTGAAGGCGGTAGTAGTTATTGTCCTGTACGAGAGATGGGTCGGTAAAGAAATATTTCCGGGGCGTAGCGCTGTTGCCGGCTGCCGCCACATAGCCTATGTCTTCAAAATGGCTGCCATCATAAGAACGTTCTACCGTAAATCCTTTGCTGCCCGCCTCGAATGATGTGGTCCAGTCCAGTCCTGCGTTGCCATTTTCCAGCTGTCCTTCGAAATTCAACAGGCCGATGGGCAGGATCGAGGCGCCGGGAACGCCGGCTCCGAACCCTGAGAAGCCGGTGGTGAAATTATAGCTCAGGCCTGTATTGGTGCCCAGACTGCTGATGGCCGGAGTAACGGTGATCATCGTGCCGCCAGCCGTGGGGGTGGAGGGTGTGACGGAGGAGATCTGCCCGCTGAGCTTGACAAGCTGGATATTGGCCAGGCTCTGGCCGGTGGCCGTCTGCCAGCCGTCGGTCTCGGTCTTTGTATAGTATAACGTTATGTTATAGCTGCCGGAAGTATTATTGGTAGTGGGCACGACGTGGAAGGTCTTATCCATAAGATAATTGGACGTGTTGTTATTCCAGAATCTTGTAGAACTGGAACCTGCGCGGTCGATCACTACCTGTGTACAGCCATAGTCGAAGGAGCTGAGGTTTTGTATCCTGGCCATCAATTGCCCATTGGTCTGATCATAGAAATAGATATCCGTATTGGGACCGAGATACTGCTGTATGGAAGAATTCTGAACGCTCTCAACGGCCGTCTCCGTATTGGTGTAAGCCAGTTGGATCATGGGTTTGATGCCGCCATTATAATAGGAATTGATGGAACTGATATCCGTGGCGCAGTTCACTTTGGAGAATATAAAATTCACCAGGCCCGAGCCATCCAGATAGCCTTCGCACTGATCGGTAGCATCGGTGAGGGCGCCATTGTCATAGCAGATCCCGATCACCAGATTGGACGTTCCATCCCAGGCAAAGGGCGTCGAGAAGGTGAAATTGTTCCAGCCATCCGTCGTGGAATAACTGGAATTATATACCGTGGTAAAGGCTGCATCGGCCAATGGTTGGTTTGTGCCGCCGCTCTTTAAGAAAGTTTGTGCCGTCTGGGCACATCTGATCGTCATTCCCTGATAGCTAAAGGCTGCACCACTGAGTTTGTCAATATAGAGGGATATGCCGGTGATATTACCCGCCTTCATGCCGGTGGCCTGGAGTTCGGATGCATAATAGAGGATCTGGGATTTGTTCTGCGCACTGGCAGCTACGAAGGGGCTCTGGACCGCACCCCAATCGGTGCCTATCAGCTTTGTCGTGGCGACCGGTCCGCTGGGCGCCACGTCGTTGTCATTGATGATGAGGCTGAAACTGGACCTGCCGTTGCCGGCTGCCGCGTTGCCTCCTCCGTTGCCGACGCTGAATCCGAGGACGAGGTTGCGGGTACCGCTGGCGACGGCGTCGTCATACACTCTAATCGTAAAAGGCTGAGCTGCCGATGAGGCTGCCGGGAAATTTACGATGTTGGATGGGGAGGCGAAGCTGCCATTGGTCGTGAAATCGAAATCCAGCCCCAGGACCGCCGTACCGGAAGTCTTGCTCAGGGTGGCTGTCGCAGCGGCCGACGGATTGCTGCCGATGGTCATGTTATAGCTGTAATCTTTATAGCTCCTGCATCCCGAACCAGCGGCGGTGGTCTCCGTCAGCTGATCGCCCGAGAGTTCGAAGTCGATCTTTGGGATGGCGCAGGGGCTGCTGCCCAACCCGGGAGCCGTGCCGCCCTGGGAGGTCGTCAGGGTCAGTCTTGGACTGATGGCCGCGGCGGCTAACATCCTTGCTTTCTGCCCGGCGGTGAAGAGCGTATAGCAACTCGTATAGTTCATGTAATTGCTTTCCGTATTGGTGCTGTATGCGGTGGTGGTACAGGTGTTGGTTCCGGTACGGCATACGAAGCCTGCAGGGAGGGTGACGGGATCGGTATCACAGACCTGGTCGCCCTGGGTGCTGCAGGAGGTATTTACGGAGCAGGTCGCTGAATTGGGGTCCGCCGCATTCTCGAAAGGATGGTAGAGGTTGAAGGCATGTCCTATTTCATGGGGCAGCGTCTTCTGGCCTGCCACCATCTGGGTTGCCAGCATGACGATCCCGTCTACATTGGCGGGTGATCCGGGGAAATAGGCAAAGCCCGCGATAAAGGAGCCGAAGGTGTTGCCGTCGACCCCGTCTATCTTGTTCACGATCCAGATATTGTAATACAGGGTCGGGTCCCAGCGGCTCAGGTTCTTGACATTGACATCCTGGGTACCGATAGCAGTCTGCTGGGCCTGCACTCCTCCTGACACATAGCCTGGAACCCCAGATCCGTCTACCCGGTTGATCCCGTTGGTCGGATTGCAGTTGGGATCGCGTTTGGCGAGGACGAACTGGATCTGCAGGTCCCCGGCACCAACGGTGCCGGGCCAGGTGCCGTTGTAAACTTTATTGAGATAATCGATCGCCCCAAGGATCTGGGCATCGTCGGGATTGTACATCGAACCTACTGCGCCGCCGGTATGCATCACGTGCACGACCACCGGGATGGTATAGGGAGGGCTGCCAAGCGTAACGGGACCCGTGCCTGCAGGTGTGATAGCGCCGGATGTGGCGGATGAACCCGTGATGGCTTTTGCGCCATGCTGATCGGGTGCAATTGCACCATGCTGGTCGGGAGCAATATTTTTTGGGGTTGTTCCGAGTCCGGGATGTTGCTGGGTATAGTTACGGATGGAGGCTTCGCCGGCAAGGACATTTCTCCGGTAGCTGGCATCCTCTTTCATTTTCCTGTTGTGAACGGCGTCGAAGCCGCAGATGGCCTGGGAGAAGGACCATTGAAAGCATAGCAGTACGACTCCGGTCAGGAGCAGCGATCTGGTGATTTTCATACTATTGGTTTTGCCTGGCTCCGGGCCTCTCCCGGGCCACGATCCCGGGATTTTCCGTCCGGTGATATCCGGGCCATTTCCGGCGGGTGATCGTGGAGCATTTATAACGCCAGGGGAGCAGGTAATATTTGTAAGAAAGTAAAATTATTTGGAGGCTGCCCGGGGGCCGTCTACGGATAAACCCCTATGGGTGCGATTTATGGCCAATTCCGGGAGAAGATTTGCATAATCGCTGGATTTTGGCGTTTTTATAATCCAATATCTATAAAACAGTTATGATCGCCCCTGAACCCAGACCTAAGGCTGTTGGACGCCTTTTCTTTATTTGTGTCTTTATGTTCTTCGTACCTGCTGTCCGGGCGCAGGAATATGATTTTCTGCCTGTGGCCGAAGATATCTCCCTTCTCACCACCCTTTCTGGAAAATGCCAGCAGCGCTATAAGGATGAGTTGGACAAGCTGCCGTCAAAGAATAAAAAAGATTTTCTGGAAGCCTATGCCCAGCGGTGGGAGAACGTAAAGGAGAAGTTCGATAAGCAGGAGATCTACACATCGGCATTTGCCCAGAAATACCTTGACGGTCTGGTGGCTGAGATCAGATCAGCGAACCCCATGCTGCGGGACCGTAGCTTCACCTGTTATTTCTCAAGGTCTGACATTCCCAATGCGAGCTATATCGGCGAAGGGGTAATCCTTTTTAACATGGGATTGTTCCACCGTCTCGGCAACGAGAGCCAGGCGGCGTTCGTTCTTTGTCACGAGATCGCCCATTTCCTGTTGCAGCATACGGAGAACAGCATCGATAAGTATGTAACCACCATCAATTCCCCGGAGGTGCAGGCTGAGCTCCGGAAGATCAAAGGATCGGAATACCGGAAGAACGAGCAATTGCAGAGGCTGGTGAAAGGACTGACCTTCGGTAGCCGGCGGCATAGCCGGGACCATGAATCGGAAGCTGATTCCGTGGGCGTGGAACTGCTTCGTAATACCCGTTATGATGTGGCCGGCGCGCTGTCTGCCCTGGCCCTGCTCGATGTAATCGATACGGATACCCTGAACACATTGGCCTGTCTTCCCAACGTATTTGATTCAAAGGAATTCCCTTTTCAGAAAAAATGGATCGCCCGGGAGGAGGGTCTGCTTGGAGGCCATGCGCATATTAAAGATTTGGAGATGGCGGATTCCCTGAAGACCCATCCGGCTTGCCAACAAAGGATCAGACTGCTTATCCCGCTGGTAAACAGGAGCCATCAGCCTGTCGCTCTGAAGTTCGTGTCGGACTCTTCGACATTCGTCAGGCTACAGGGGGTTTTCCGTTATGAGGCTATTGAATATGCGTATGTAATGGACAATTATACCCGGAGTCTTTTTCTTTCTCTGGAATTGTTGCAGGCAAAGCCCGGAGATGGATATCTGGTGGCTCATGTAGGAAAGGTCCTGAACGGATTGTATTCGGCGCAGAAATCGCATACCCTCAGCAAGGTAGCTGCATTCCCCGCTCCGCAATATCCTCCGAATTACAATCTCCTGCTACAATTCATTCAGAACCTTTACCTGGAAGATATTGCGGCCATCAATTGCCATTATTTAAAGAAGTATCATCCGGCGATGGATCGTTATCCTCCTTTCAAAGAGGCGTACGAGAAGAATCAGAAGATCATTCAGCAGGATGGGGCAGCGCAGAAATAAATTATAAAACATTTCTTCCATAAACAAAAATCAAATTCTATGTCAACCTTTAAACGAATCAGTGGCAGGGTGCTCCTGGCTGCCGCTGTCCTTTACCTTACCACCAGCCACCTTCAGGCCCAGGGCAAGCTGAGCATCGACAAGGTCTATTCGGCCTATCTGCGTAACAGCGGCTCGATCATGGAAAAAGGCAAGATCAAAGGTTATTTCTTCTTTTACCAGAGCGATAAGATCGACAGACATACTAACGAGTACACGCTACAGATCCTGGATGAGAACCTGAACAAGGTAAATAACATTAAATTCCAGGATTCAAAAAAGGTCAGTCTTCTCGAATCTGCGTACAACGGCAGCAGCCTGTCTTTTCTTTTCAAGAACGAGGATACCAAGACATTAGATATGAAGATCTATGACTTCGACGGTAAGCTGAAATATTCCTATAGCCGCGAATTCGACAAGAAGACCGATGAGCTGATGAAAGAGTATGAAACCATGCACACGGATGAAGGTATGAACAAGAACGTCTTTGATCTGGGCGATCAGGGCTATGTCTCCGTATTACCGATGCGGGATGGAAAGCAGCGCACCTATGAGGTGGATTATTATTCTTCCGATGCAAAGAAGCAATGGACCTATACCCCTTCAGACGATGAAGAAAAGTATGCGTTTGCGGAATACCTGGGCAGTACAGACAGCCTCATCATCCTGGAGGTCATGAAAAGGAACCATGCCCTCAGCGGCAAGGTCAGCGCGCATCTTATCGGCGTAAATTTCGTAACGAAAAAGAAGGCGTTTGATATCGATAATGCCAATGATACGTACACCTTTGTTCCTGCCAGCGTCATTCCTCTTGAAGGCACGGGTAAAATAATGGTCATGGGCAGCTATTTCGATAAGGACCAGAATATCGACAAAGATTTCAGCAGGGGACTGGCCGTTTATGAGATCGGCGCCAACGGGAAAATATTGACGAAAGCCTATAATACCTGGGCGGGGGATTTTGCCCGGTATTTGCCTACCAACAGCAAGGGAAAGATCGACAATATCGGGTTTCTCTATATCCACAAGCTGATCAGGACTCCTGATAATAAATTATTCGTAGTGGGGGAAGGATATAAAAGGCAGGCCAGCGCCGCGGGTATTGCTATGACCATATTAGCGCGTGGCGGGGGTAATATGGGCGTTACCAAGATCGTGGTAACGGATATGGTGATCATGGAATTCAATGATAAATACAAAGTCATAAATGCCAGTATCTTCGACAAGACCAATAATACGGCGGAGATGTCCAAAATAAGCGATTATTACAGCCAGCATATGATCGCGATGTATCTCAAGATGACGGGGTCATTCGACTATGAGTTCACGACGGGCAACGCCGACAATTCTAACTTTGCCGTATGTTACAGCGATTATACCAGGACTTCCGAGTACAAAGGCCAAACCTTCAATTCCATCCGGTTCAATGGCAGCAAGTTCAGCACGGATAAGATCCCGCTGAAATCCAAGGCCAGCACGATGAGGGTGTTCCCTGCCAAGGCCGGATCGGTGATGATCCTGGAATATTTCAAGAAAGATAAGCGGGTGGACCTGAGGCTGGAAAAATTAGGCTGACAAGAATGCTTTCAGCTCCTTATAATCCGCGGGTATTTTCCTGCTCTGCTTCTGCCTGCCCAGCAGGGCGTGTACACTGGCTGGCATGGGCACCGGCTCACCGATGATCGGCTCTACGGTGTCGTAGAATTTCACCGGGTGGGCGGTCTCGAGGAAAATGCCTTTCAGGCCGGGGTGTGCTGCCAGATATTTTTCGAGCGCCAGGAAGCCGACCGCGCCATGGGGATCGGGAAGATAATGATATCTGGAATAGACGTCCCGGATGGCGGCTGTCGTTTCCGCATCGGAGATGCTGTAGCTGGTCAGCACTTTTTTGAGGGACTGAAATTCTTTGTCGAAGAGCTCGAGGATGCGGACGAAGTTGCTGGGATTGCCTACATCCATTGCATTGGAAAGGGTGGCTACCGCCTGCCTGGAAGTGTATTGACCGGTCTGCAGATAATCCGGCACCACATCGTTGGCATTGCAGGCAGCGATGAAATGCTGAACGGGGAGGCCTGAGCGATGCGCGAGCAGACCGGCGCAGACATTACCGAAATTCCCGCTGGGAACGCTGATCACGGGAGGATGAGCCTTATCGGCCCATTGCTGATATGCGAAAAAGTAATAGAACTGCTGGGGAAGCCAGCGGGCTACGTTGATGGAATTGGCGGAGGTGAGGAATAACTCATTATTGAGGGCGGGGTCTGCAAAGGCCTGTTTGACGAGGTGCTGGCAGTCGTCGAAGCTGCCATCGACTTCGAGCGCGGAAATATTGCTGCCGAGGGTGGTGAGCTGTAGTTCCTGCACGCTGCTGACCTTCCCGGAGGGATAGAGGATCACTACTTTTACACCCTCCACGTTGTGGAACCCGTTGGCTACGGCGCCACCGGTGTCTCCGGAGGTCGCGACCAGCACAGTGACTTCTCTGTCGCTGTTGCGGACGAAATGTCCGAGGCAGCGGCTCATGAACCGTGCTCCCACGTCCTTGAAGGCAAGGGTAGGGCCGTGGAAGAGTTCCAGCGAGCTGATCTTATCTGTCAGTGGGATCAGCGGAAATTCAAAACTGATGGTCTCCGTTACGATCCGTCGCAGGTCTGTGGTGGAAATGTCATCTCCGATATACGGTTTTATGACCCGGAAGGCGATCTCTTCTTTTGACCAGTTGCCGATATTCCGGATCAGGTCTTCCGGCAGGGTGGGTATCCTTTCGGGGAAATACAGTCCTTTGTCGGGAGCCTGGCCTTTTATGGTGGCTTCCCTGAAGCTGACACGGGATGAGGGATCGTTGAGGCTATAGTAGTTCATGGATGTTGAGTTGTGTTGGGACGTTGCGGGGTTTGCGGACCGGCGATGGTTTGCGGGCTGGCGATGACTGGTGGGCCGGCGATGATTTTTACTCCTTCGAGGTTGATGGTCGTCACATAGGTATGATGGTCGAGCCCTATCCTTTCATAAATATCCTTCATGACCTTTTCGACTTCTTTTGCCGTAGCCTCGTCTTTGCTCAGCATGAAGATCGAGGGGCCCGACCCAGATATGCCGCCGCCGAGGGCGCCGGCTTCTTTACACTGCTGCTTCACTTCGTCGAATCCGGGGATCAGCATGCTGCGGACCGGCTCGATGATCACGTCTTCGAGGGAACGGCCGATGAGGTCATGGTCATTCTTCATAAAGCCGGCGACGAGCCCTGCTATATTACCCCATTGTCTGATCGCATCTTTCAGCAGCACTTCCTTGCGGAGGATCTGCCGGGCATCTGCCGTACGCACTTCGATCTGCGGGTGCACTACGGTGACCTGGAGAGAGGGGGCTGGTATGGAAACGATATCGAGCGGAAAGATGGACCGGATCAGGGTGATGCCTCCATAGATACAGGGAGCGATATTATCCGCGTGCTTGACACCCGACGCTACTTTTTCGCCGAACATGGCGAAACGCACGAGGTCTTCCCGGGAGAAGATATTACCGAGGAGATGGTTGGCCGCCACCACGGCACCTGCGGCGCTGGCGGCGCTGCTGCCGATGCCGCTGCCGGGTTTGATGTGTTTGTCGATGATGACCTCGAAGCCGATGGGGCGGTTTTCGAACCCGGGGGGACGGCCCTCGGGGCGGTCCAGCTCTTCCAGCATGGCGATGAGGGGAGCGCCCGCGGTATTCAGCGCGGGGTCCGATGGCAGGGGGAAGCCGTCCCGGCTGGTGATAATGACCTCCCGTCTGTCGAGCAGGCGCACCTGCATGATGTCAAAGGGTCTTTCGAGGGCCATGCCAAGCACGTCGAACCCGCAAACGAGGTTGGCGACGGTGGCGGGGGCCTGTATGGTAATTTCTTTATGCATGTGCTGGTTGTTATGCGTGTGCGGCGCGGATGATGTCTGCAAATACTCCGGAGGCGGTGACCTCGGCACCCGCCCCTGCGCCTTTTATCACCAGCGGCTGTTCGGGGTAGCGGTCGGTATAGAACAGTACGACATTATCTTTCCCGTACAGGTGGTAAAGATCATGCTGCGGATCTATATGCTGCAACCCTACGGCTGCCTTGCCTTTCGCATAGCTGGCGACGAACTTTAATTTTTTTCCTTCCTTTGCCGCGGCTTCATAGAGCTGTCTGAAATGGGCTTCTTCCTTTGCCATGGCAGCATAGAAATCTTCTACGGTGCCCTGCATGCAGGAAGGGGGCATGAACGAATTATTGCTGATGTCCTCCATCTCCATTTTCTCTCCGGCTTCTCTGGCCAGGATCATGATCTTGCGCATGACATCGGTGCCGCTGAGGTCCAGGCGCGGATCGGGTTCGGTATACCCTCCATCCTGGGCCTGTCTGACTACATCGGCGAAGGGTTTTTCCCCGTTGTAATGGTTGAAAACAAAATTAAGTGTTCCGCTCAGCACGGCCTCTATCCGCCCCACTTTATCTCCGCTGCGCAGCAGATCGTTGAGCGTCCCGATCACGGGCAGGCCGGCGCCTACATTGGTCTCGAAGAGAAAGAGCGAATTATATTCCCTTGCAAGGTCCTTGAGCTTTTTGTAATAGCCATAGGGGGAGGAGCAGGCGATCTTATTACAGGCTACGACGGAGATGCTTTTCTGGAGCAGCCGGTCGTAGCTGGCCGCCACTTCATTATTGGCGGTGACGTCGGCGAAAACGGCATTGCGCAGGTTACGCGACGCTACCCCG
>DATHHO010000280.1:0-8304 GCA_035317125.1 Puia sp. | reverse complement strand
AGACCGTAGTGAACAATCTGGCAGAGGGAGTATATACCTTCGAGCTGATCGTTACCGATAATAAGGGTGTATCCGCCGCGGCTACTCTCACGGTGACGGTGAAACCTGCGCTTCCTTCTGACCAGGCTCCGGTGGCCGTTGCAGGCCCGCCGCAGGAAGTAGTGGCGCCAGTGCCTTCTTTAGCGCTGGATGGATCGGCCTCTTATGACCCGGATGGAACGATCGTTAAATATAGCTGGGTACAGGCTTCGGGTGGCGTCGGTACGACCCTCGTGAACTCGAATACGATGAAACCAACCGTATACGGATTGCAACCCGGCGTGTATGTCTTCAGGTTGACCGTAACGGACAATCTGGGAGCTACGGGCAGTGATCAGGTAACCATAACGGTGAAAGTCGCACCTCCTGCAGGAAGCTATGAGACTGTCGTTGCCGAAGCCGGCAAGGATACGACCATTACTTTCCCCAATAGCACTGCTGTGCTGGATGGCACCGGTTCCTATGTACAGGGCGGAACGATCGTCTCCTATGCATGGACACAGGTCAGTGGCCCTTCCACAGCGGCTATGAGCAATCCTTTCGAGAGCATAACCAATCTGACGCAACTGGTGGTTGGAGATTATGTGTTCAAGCTGACGGTGACGGGAGACCAGAATGTCATTTCCACGGCTACGGTGCGTGTACACGTGAAGAGCGATCTTCGTACCTCGCCAAACGGTGGAAATACCAAGATCTTCCCGAACCCCGTCGTACAGAATACGGTCACGGTCACTGCTATGAATTCGGCAAGAGGTAAGGTGATGATATCCCTGCGTGACGTGCACGGAAGAATGATCCAGGAATTCGAGTTCGATAAGCAGGATGACATCTTCAGCGAGCAGTTAAACCTGGTGAGCATTTCGAAAGGCGTCTATTTCTTATCGGTGAGGTTCGAAGGATTAAACAAGCCCGTGAACTTCAGGCTGGTGAAACAATAACTCCGGTTTTATTTTATACATACTTTTTAAAGCTGTCCCAGAACACTGGGGCAGCTTTTTTTTGCGTTATGCAGGCTTGCCGGATACATATGCGACAAATTACTATTGCATGGGTCAACTATTACAATTAATTTAGTCAAACTATTCTAAACCTTGATTTTATAACCGTAAAGCTTCATGATTTTATACCGTAAAGCTTCAAATTAATCGTAATGAGTAAGGACAAATGCGCTGTTTGCGGGAATGTCGAAAATAACAAGACCGTTGTAGCAAAAGAGATGATGTTTGGCTTCAGAGATGAGTTCGAGTATCTCGAATGTTCGGATTGCGGATGTCTGCAGATCAAAGAGCTCCCCAAGAACATTGAAAAATATTACCCCGATAATTATTATTCTTACAATAGCAAGGGGGAGGATCATCTGATCCAGACGTCTTTTTCAAAGACCTTGAAGCGGAAGTCCAAGAAAGGGCTTTTGAATTTCTATCTGAAGGGGAATAATCCAATCGGTAAAATGATCTCGTCTACCTATAAGAGCTACTATCCCTGGATCAAAACAAAGACGCTTGGCAGCAATTCCAGGATACTGGATATAGGATGCGGCTGGGGAGAACTGCTGTTAAAGATGTATAATGATGGCTTCAGGGACCTGACGGGCGTCGATCCTTATATAAAAGAGGAGATCCGTTATAAATGCGGGGTGACCATCTATAAGAAGCAATTGCATGAATTAACGGGTAAATTCGACCTTATCATGCTCCACCATGCGTTCGAGCATATGGACCAGCCCTTATCCGTCCTGAAGAATATGTACGATCTTTTACAGCCTGGGGGTCAGGTGCTGATCCGTATTCCCGTAGCCGCCTGTTACGCCTGGAGAAAGTACGGCGTGAACTGGGTGCAGCTGGATGCGCCGAGACATTTTTTCCTGCATACAACCAAAAGTATAGAGATCCTGTGCAAGGCGGCAGGCTTTAAATTGGCGGACGTCGTGTATGATTCCCATATCCTTCAGTTTACCGGCAGCGAGAAATACCTCAGGGGCATCCCCCTGATGGAGGAGGCGGATATCTTTTCTCCTGAGCAGCTGACCCAGTTTGCGGAAGAAGCCAGGCGATTGAACAGTGTAAACGATGGGGATGCGGCTTGTTTCTATTTGTCAAAGGAATAATACGGGCTGGAGGGCCGGCGACGCCATAATCCCAGATGATTGTATAAAAGAGAGAGGCCCCGGAGTATTCCGGGGCCTCTCTCTTATGTTGATCCTTTCTTAGTTCTTGAAGATCTGCTGGGTCTCTATGCGTTGTTGTTTCTGATAGATGACCAGTTGGTACATGCCGACCGGAAGGCTGCTCAGGCTGACCTGGGTGGTACCGGGGTTCAATTTCCAGGTTCGTAATCCCTTGCCGCTGATATCCGTAAGGACGGCGATGATGTCGGCCTCCTGTACGCTCAGCTGCAATACATCGTGTGTTGGATTAGGACCGACGAGGACTTTTACGAGATTACCGTTAGCGAAGCGGACTGCGCGGGTGCTGGAATAAAAGGATTTCCCATCCAGATCGAATTCACGCAGACGGTAATAATTATTTCCGTTGAGCAGAGGGCTGGAATGGGCAAAATGATAATGCAAAACGGTAGAACTGTTGCCAGCAGCGCCAACGGTGCCGATGCTGCTGAATGTCTTGCCATCCGTAGAATATTCAATGGAAAAATAGGAAGTATTTTGTTCCTGCAGCGTTGTCCAGGTCAACTGAACGGTGTTGTTGCTGGCCAGGGCGTTAAACTCGCCCCAGTTCAGCGGGAGGATCACTTTCTGAAAGGTGACTGTATTGGAATTCGTCACTGGCGGGCCGAATACAGAGGCGCCAGTGGGACCGACGATATTGCCACTGAAGGTGCCTGCGGTTGTTAAGGGGGTATAGGTCGTACTGATCGGGTCCGACTCGCCGAGGTCGGTGATCTGTAAAGTAGTACTGTTAAGATTTACATCGAATGGATCGTTTATATGCACTACATCATAGTTTGTTCCGGCAACAGCGCCCGTGCCATTGATAAACATCATAACGGTCGGGCCACCAAAAGGAGGGTTCCACAGACCGGGGCCAGCAATATTCAAGGTGTTGATCGAAGATCCGGTGTTGTTGCCACCGCCGAGTAATCCTGAACTGACATCTATGGGGGCGCCTGTTACGTCAAGCGTGCCGTTGCCGTTGATGGTTCCGGTATTGGAAAAATTAATGGAGGTATTGGAAAGTGTGAAAGCAGTAGTCTTATTGAGCACTCCAGCATTGACAAAGGAGTTCGTTCCCCCGTTGTTGAAAAGCTTATTGTTCGACTGGAATTGCTCGTTCAGGGTGCCATTGTTCGTAAATGTGGCATTATTGAACTGGATATCTCCCTGATGGTCGTTTATGCTGGATGCCCAGTTGACGACCCCATTGTTATTAAGGTTTGCCTCAAGATTTTTTGGAAAATCATCCGTCGTAAAAGTCAACACGCCCGTGGATGATACTTCGGTGTTTATACCCAGAAAGCCGGCGATCCAGGTCATGGTGCCATTTATTTTGGCAGTTGCGCCGGCGAGGCCGAGTATCTGGCGGAACCCGCGGAGAAGGATTGAACCGTTTACGACGAGATCTTCAGGGAACCCTGCAACAGCGCCTACTCCATCGCTTATGGTAAGCGGCATCATGCTGCCGTCGGTAGCAAGCAGCTGAAGAAAGCCTCCGGCTTCCACAAAAACCGCGTTTGCCGATTCCGGCGCATCTACCGTAACGGTCGTTCCATTCTGAATGGTGATCCTTCCATCGGTGGCAGAAGGGATCTGGATAAGTGTTGCCGGTTGCCATGTCGTTCCATCGTATCGCTCCCAGATGGTGTTATCACTCCAGTTGCCGGATACGACACTACGGTAATCTCCCATTGTCTGAGCCGACGCCTGCCGGGAATAAAGCATGCTTAGTGCTACTAAAACAAAACTTAGCGTTAATGTAGATTTTTGTTTCATGTAAAAGGAATTAAAGGAATTAAACTTGTTTTATAATGGGTCGATAGTGCGCAATAGTATATACAGCGTATAAAAAAAGCTCAGAATAAAATTATTGGTATACAGTTATAAATCGGTTCTGACCGGATATTGGAAGATGAGAGGGATCTCGATCCTCTATGGGTAAAAGTAATAAATTTTACACACTAAACTTGTTAAGCGGAAAGAAAACAAAAGGAATCCTTGCAAAATCTAAGTGTTTGACCATATATTTTTTACCTCTGCTAATGCATTTATAATTAAATAGTTATGTAACCTTCTCTTTTCTATGCGAATTGGCGGATATCATTTTATACAGCTCTTTCATGCAATTTTCCCAGGTGTGCGAGCGGGCAAATACCAGCCGCTGTTGCTGCCGGTCCTGGGAATTTTCCGCAAGCGCTTTCATGATCAATCCGGGATATTCTTCCTGTCGGTCTGCCAGGTAGGTCTGTCCCTCGAAGAGCTTCATCGCCCGGGTGCGGGAGGCGACCACCGGCTTGCCCATGGCAAGGTATTCATCGATCTTTAAAGGATAGTTTCCCCGGGTGATCGTATTGATCAACTGGGGATTTATACAGATGTCAAAAGCGTTGATATAGGCGGGTAACTGTTGCAGGGGCTTCCTGCCGAGGAAATGGACGTTGGGGATCCCGTGCAGCCGGCTTCCGGCGAAGAAGCTATCCTCGGGGCCGACGAGCACGACATTCCAGGCGGGGTTGGCGAGGGCAATCCCTTCGATGATCTTTTCGTCCAGCCTTTCGCTGTCCAGGGCGCCTACATAGCCGATTACGGGCGACCGGAAGGCGGCCATTTCCTGGGGCCGGGGATGTTCCACCGAGGGGTCGAACAATTCCAGATTGCAGCCCTGTCCCATATAAGAGGACTTTGAGTTATACTCTGCGGCATATTCCGTGTAATAGATCGAGTTGGCCGCCACGAAGTCGGCCTTCTTTATCAGTTCGGGTTCCAGACCGGGAAGGTGTTTCTTAAAATAGTCATACCCCTGCAAAAAATCCCTCATGTAGTAGATGTACAAATCCGGAGACAGGTATTCCTTTAAATAAAATCCGTTGTAAACGTCGTTATCGTTGAAGAGGATAAGATCCCTGAAACCAAGGGTCTGTGCGGCCTGCCGGATATCATGGGCAAAGCGGCGGTTGTTCAGGCGGCATCCCATTCTGAACAGCGAAGTGGAGGGCAGCCAGTTGATGGATTCGAGCACGGTAGGCGGATAAAACTCCCACATGTTCTGAGAGACGCGTCTTATCTTTTCTCCCTTGTTCCGGATGAGATCATAGTGATCCTGTACCCCCTTGCTTTTGTGTTTGGAATACCAGGTCTTTCTGTTCATGGGCAGGTTGACATAGAGCACCCTGTTATCCAGAGCGAGGTGCGTAGCGATATTCTTACAATTGCTGCCGATCTCATAATACCAGGGCTGGAGCCCGATGATCACCATATCCCTGCCTTTCACGGAGATCTCCTGTGCATTTCCGGCGACGGCCGTATTCATTTTTTCCAAGGGGAGTTCAGTTATTTTGTTGAGCATTTATGGAATCCAAATGTAAGAATTTATACCCGGGCGCCTTGCCCTTAATTTAGGCGAAAAATCGCTAATTTCGGGCCTTCGGCCGGCAATTTAATGGAATGGCCAGCGTTTAGCACAATGAATCGTTAATGCTGAAAGACTCATGAAAATCAGAAACCCTAAGGACCGGATGGATGTGAATATCAGACGTTCCGACCGCGTCATAGAGGTGGGGGGAGGGCATGATCCGCACCCCCGCTCCAATATTGTCGTGGATAAATACGCCGACAATTCGAATTATCACCGGGTCGCCGATCTGAAAGTGCTCAAAGGGCAGCAGTTCCTGCAGGCTGATGGGGAAGACCTGCCGTTTAAAGACAAGGAATTCGATTATGCCATCTGTTGCCATGTATTGGAGCATGTGGAAAACCCCCACCGTTTTCTCGCAGAGCAGTTCAGAGTGGCTAAAAAAGGATATATCGAGACGCCTTCCTTACTGGGAGAGTATCTTACCCCAAAGGATTCCCATAAATGGATACTCCATGAGCATAAAGGCATTCTTTACCTGGTAGATAAGAAGAAGATCAATTTCCATTACGGCTATGATCTTTGCGAAGTATTCCATGATTTTCTTCCAAAGCATTCCATAGGTTTCAAGATCGTTGAACGGACCTATCCCAACCTGATGACCGTCCGGCTCGAATGGGAAGGGGATTTCGAATTTGTGGTCGATCCTACCGACCCCGAGATATTGCAGTTCTTTTCGGGGAAATGGAATCAGGCCTGGGCTGAATATTTCTTCCCTCCCAAGACCTACTGGCAGGAGCTGAAAGATACATCCTCCGCCATGTGGGATATTTCAAAAAGCGTTTTTCGGTCGAAGGTGCTGAAGAAGGGCTGATGAATGCCCTCACCGGAAAGGCTTCATAAAGGAATGGTGAGCGAGGGCCAGCATGGGCCTGTCTCCTGCCGAATCCCCGTAGGCGTGAATGGGTTGATAGTCCTCCAGTTTAAACTGCTGGCGGATCCTTTGCACTTTCTCCTCTCCATGACAGTTTTTTCCGCTGATCTTTCCCGTCAGGCGTTCCTGACCTCCGGCATCCGTGCGGGTCTCGAGGCGGGTGGCGATCAGGTCGGCCTGTATCGTCCGGGCCCAGGGTAGGATCCAGTTCCCCGGTGAGGCGGAGACAATCACCACACTGAACCCTTTTTCCTGCAGGGCATCGATCTCCTTTCCGGCCTTTGGCCTCACCAGTCCCGGGATGCGTTCCGTGGCAAAGCGCAGGCAATGCTCCTCAAACAGGGCAACGGACATCTTCCCGAAGAAGAACCGCATTACCGCCTCTTTTGCCCGCTGATTGGAGATCAGTTTTATCTTATAGGCGACCAGCCATGGGCTCTTCAGCAGGAAGCCCTTATAAAAATTCATTTTCCCTTTTGTAAAAATTATGAACTCGAGCAGGGTGTCTTTTTCGGTGATCGTCCCGTCAAAGTCGAAAAAAGCGATCTTATCCATTTGTATTATTTGAACAGGGTGAACCCTTTTATATACAGGATCGAGATATAGCTGGCTACCCATAGCAGTAAGGTGATCTGGATAAATCGGTCCCTGTACAGGATCTTGGTCGGCGAGCCTGAATCGGCAGAGACGAAGACGATCTGCAGATACCGCATGATCCCGGCGATGACGAAGAGGCAGGTATAGTAAAGCCGGTAGGTGCCCAGGCGGTTCCTTACCTCATCGGACATGGTGTACATGAAGTAGGCGACGACGATGACGGCGCAGACCAGGGCCAGGAGAACATTGAGGAATTCGAGATTGTACCCTTTGATCGATTTTCGCATGTCGGTACCGGAGCCGATCTTCAGCAATACATCATCCCGCCGCTTGCCGATCGCCATGAACACGGCCAGCAGAAAGACCATGATCACGATCCATTCGGAAAGGGTCACATAAGAGATCACCGAGCCTGCCTTGATGCGCAATACGAAGCCTATGGCCAACAGCAGGATATCGAGAATGGCTATTGACTTCAAACCCAGAGAATAGCCAAGGTTGATAAAGAAATAAATGGCGAGCACAAAGGCGAACTTGTCCCGGATAAACCAGGCCAGCGTGAAGCCGGCGATGATAAGGAGGACGCAGATGACCAGGGCGCTGGTGGGAGAGACGGCTCCGGAAGCCAGGGGCCGGTTTTTCTTGACGGGATGTTTCCGGTCATCATCCCGGTCCCGGTAGTCATTTATGATGTAAATGCTGCTCGCAATACAGCAAAAAGCAATGAATCCATAGGAAACGGCAAGGATCTTTTCCATGTTGAAGATCTCGCTCGCGAAAAACAGGGGAATGAATAAAAAAAGATTTTTTGCCCAGTCCTTTGGCCTTAAGAGTTTCAGGTATGCCACGTATTAAAATTGTGTGGCCAAAATACAAACAAAAAAACGAAATCTATAGTATGCATTCATTTAATTTTGGATAAACATTCCGCTGATCAACACAACAGTATCTATACTTACCCACCCCATCGAATACCTGAAAGGAGTAGGGCCGCTCCGGGCGGAGCTATTAAAAAAGGAGCTGGAGATCTTTACTTTCCAGGACCTGCTTGAACTTTTTCCTTACCGGCATGTCGACAGGACCAGGATCTCGCTGATCCGGGAGATCACGCCCCAGACCGAATATATACAGGTGGCGGGCAGATTGACGAGCGTAGCCGTCATGGGAGATAAAAGGAGCAGGAGGCTTGTCGCGGAGCTGAAGGATGCTTCG
>DATHHO010000279.1:0-17566 GCA_035317125.1 Puia sp. | reverse complement strand
GACCACAGCACCTCCGCCACGGAGGCATCCGTCCAGATATTGGGAAAATCATCGGCGGTCGCCAGCGGTACGTTCTGAATAACCGGCGTTGCCGCATTCACCGCGTCCTGCCATTGACCCGCATACAGATTTATCCGGGACAACAGGCCATTCACGGCAAGGAGATCGATATGGCCCTTGTCAAGATCGGTGTTGATATCCTTGTCCACATCCGCCAGCAGACCGGCTGCCTGCTGCATATCCGCGAGGATATTGTCATAACATTCCTTTACGGTATTGCGGGCTGGCTTCAGCGTAATGTCAAACACTTTTACATACGGAACGCCCAGTGCCGCCGAGTTGCGTTGCAGATCCGGCGCATAAAGCCGGAGCAGATCGAAATGCACCATGCCACGGATGGCAAGGGCCTGCCCTTTTATTCTGTTCGCCGCCTTCTGATCTTTGGACGCCAGCTTGTCTATATCCCGCAGGATGATATTGACGGATGAAACGACGGAATAGGCATGCAGCCACGCGCTGTCGGAAAACGGATCGTCTCCGGGATAGCTCCACTCGCTGTACCGTCTGAAATTACCGAGGGATTCAAAGGTCTCGATCAGGTCATCGGACATGACATCCGGCAGGGCCGAAAAGGCGGAAGGCGAACCTTCGCTGGTGCCGTTAAAATAGCTGGGGTCGAGAAATCCGCTGTAAGCACCCGTAAGGGCATTGTCCGCATCGTCCAGGGAAGCAAGCGGTTTGCCGGCGTCAAGCTGGAACTCCGGCGTGATACTGATCCGTTTTGTACAGGAGAAGAAAAGGAAAATGGAGAATGCTAAAAGGACGGTTATATTTTTGCGATGGCTCATACTATAAGTTTTTTCTTGCTGGATTCATGATTCGTACAGATCGGCCGGGGATCATCTGGTCTACGGGCGGTTGTCCCGGCGTCAGAAACTGAGGTTCAGCCCTGCGGTGACCGTTTTTAACGTAGGATACTGCGCCCCTCCGATAAGCGTTCCGCCGGCGCCGGGTATCTCCGGATCATAGCCCCTGTATTTTGTCGCCGTATAGAGGTTCTGGCCCTGAACGAACAGACGCAGCGCACTTATATTCAGTTTCTGCAGGACGGCAGGCGTGAACGTATAGGACAGCATGACATTGCGGAGCCGCCAGAAATTACCGCTTTCCACAAAATGGGTGGTATTGCCCAGCTCATATACGCTGGGGTCGGCCCTGGGTATGTCCGTGATATCCCCGGGCTTGCGCCATTCTCTCAGCAGGTCCGCGGAAAGGCTGGACGCTGTATAGCCAGGATTCTCCACATTCAGCCGATCGTTATTGTAGATGACATTCCCGATCGTATAGATCCAGAAGATCTGCAGCTCGAGTCCCTTATACTTGAAACTGTTGGTGATGCCGCCAAAATACGGAGCATCGCTGGTTCCCTCATACACTTTATCATCTGTGGAATAAACATTGGTCTTGGTCTTGCCATCCTTGGTAAAATACAGGGGATCGCCGTTGGCCGGGTCAACGCCTGCATACCGCACCATATAAAAGGTATTGGCGGGTTTGCCCACTTTTAATACGCTGACGCCATCGGCGTTAAGGACATTATCCTGTCCTGCCGGTAAGGCCAGCACCACATTGCGGTTGTAGCTGAAATTTCCATCGATGGTCCAGGTGAAATCGTTGGTACGGACGGGGATGAACTTCAGGGATAATTCAATTCCCCTGTTGCGCAGCTTGCCATCATTGGAAAGCACATTGGCAAAGCCGGTGGTCTGTGACAGGGTCTGCTGGAACAGCAGGTCGCTGGTGATGCTGTTGTAATAATCTACAGAACCCGAGATCCTGTTCTTCAACATGGCGAATTCGATCCCGGCATTGAACGAAGACCGCGTCTCCCAGCGCAGGTCAGGGTTGCCTGGTGAGTTCAGCCGGAGACCCGTAAGACCGGCATAAGTGGCCTTGTTGAATAACGGCCTCGATCCGAAATCGGCGATCCCCGACTGATTGCCGACGGTGCCATAGCTGGCCTTCAGCTTCAGCAGATCGAAGGTCTTTTTCAAACCCGATGCAAAATCCTCATCGGACAAGATCCAGCTTCCACCCACCTGATAGAAATTGGCCCATTTATTATTGACCCCGAAACGGGATGACCCGTCCCTGCGGTAACCCGCGTTCAGAAAATATTTGTTCTCAAATCCGTAATTGGCTTCCGTAAAATAAGAGATCAGCGCGCTCTTTGTCCCAGAGCCATCCACGATCGGGATCAGGCCGTTGGTTGGCGTACCCGCCGTGATCGAGGCTTCGTTCTGGAAAGGAAGGGTTAGCCCAAAACCCGTAAAATCGAATTTGCGGTAGCTGGTCTGTACGATCTCCTGATAAACAGCCACAGAAAGATCGTGCTTATCCGAAAAACTGGTCTTGTAAGAAATAGAGTTGGTCCCTACGGACCGGAAGTTACGGTCGAATTGTCTGAGTAGGCTACCTTCTCCGCCCTGCGCCAGCGAACCGGCATAGGTCGTCTTGTTATTAAAAATATTCTGTTCGTTCTGTGTATAATCGAATCCCCAGTTGGTGCGCAGCATCAGCCCTTTCACGGCCGGAAGCCGGTATTCCATAAAGGCATTGGCCACCCCCTTCCATTGTGGAAAGCTGGTATGGTTCTCCAGAAGTTCCTGTAAGGGATTGGGCTGACCGGAAGGCGTAGGGTCCTGAAGATAATTGCCGCTCTTATCATAAGGAGTGAAATAGGGCAGCGACCACCGGATCGCATTCAGCGGGGAAGCAATGGACTGGTTGTTCTCTGCCGTGTTCGTGAATTCGGAATAACCAAAGCTGGTGTTCAGCCCGAAACGGAAATCGTTCGTGCCGCTCTCGATGTTCAGACGGCCGGTATATCGTTTGAGACCCGTGGTCTTTACGACCCCGGTCTGATCCAGATAGGACAGCGAGCCATAGAACCTGGTCTTATCGTTGCCCCCGGAGGCGCTGAACTGATGGGATTGGGTGATGCCCGTCCGGAAAAAAACTTTTTCCCAGTCCGTATGGATCTGGCCCAGGCTGTCGAACTCCGCATCTGTCCAGCCATTCGGATTGCCATTGACTTTCTCATAGCCGAGCTTCTCTTCCGTGTTCATCAGCTTAAGCCTCGACCTTGGCCAGTGAGAGACCCCATACTGCCCGTCATAACTGAATTTCGTCGGTCCGACCTTTCCCTTGCGGGAGGTGATGACGATAACGCCGCCGGCCGCCCTCGATCCATAAATTGAGGCGGAACTGGCGTCTTTCAGCACAGTGACACTTTCAAAATCGCCCTGGTTGAGGGTGGCAAAATCGGCCGCGTTGATCTCGACGCCATCCACGATATATAACGGGTTTGTAGAACCGCTTAATGAACCGCGCCCGCGTATGACGATGTCTGCGGCGGCCCCCGGCTGACCCGAACCCGTTTTGACACTGACTCCCGTCGCCTGTCCTTGCAATAGCTGGTCGAAGGAGGCGATGGGCTGTGTCCTCAGTGGTTCAATGGCCACTATATCCGCAGCGCCAGAAGAAGATCGTTTCGATTTGGAACCGTACCCCGTAACGATGATCTCGGACAGCGAAGCCCCGGACCGGTGCAGATGTACGTTTATAAAATTGTCTTGCCCTACGGGTATTTCAGTTGGCGAGAGGCCGGTACCGGAAAATACAAGGATGTCGCCGGATTTGACCCTGATGGCAAAATTCCCCGTCGCGTCCGCGGCTATGCCCGACCTGGCGTTCTTAATTTTTATACTTGCAAAGGGAATGGGCTCGTTCTTTTCATCCGTAACACGCCCGTTGATCAGTTTTTCCTGTGCTGTGGCAGATAGTGCACACAATAGGATAAGCGAAAGAAGGTGATTTCTCATGCGCATAAGCAGTTGTTTTAAATACAGCGGACCAATGTCCGGCCGTTAATTAAAAGTTATTTTCCTATACGCAAGTTATCGGTATGCGAAAACCAAAATTCCAGCGGATGTACTAACCGGGGATTTTTATAGCTGAAGCAGGATTTTCATGGTCTGAACGCTTAATCAGGGTTGCAGCGCATAGATCAGCGTCGCGCAGCATGGATCATCATCGCGCAGCATGGATCACCGTCGCGGCCGCCTGCAGTCCGTCCGCAGTTACCTGGAAACTTATTTCGCCGCCGCCTGAATTTCCTTCACCCGTCCTGGATTTCGCGGACTGCACGATCACCTGACATTTCCCACCGAACAGATGTCGCTGCCATCCATTGTCCGGATATTTGTCCGGTTCGTGACTGCTGGGATCGCCATTCCCCACTCCGATGATCTTCGCATCGCCGCTCACGGAAAAATGCAGCAGGTTGCCGGCATCGGGCACTTCTCTGCCCTGCTTGTCCACGACGCTGACATTAAGAACGGTGGCATCCCGCCCATCGGTAAGCAACTCATTCTTTGACGGACGCACGACGATCCTGAATGGTTGAGCGGTGGTCTCCACAAAAGCCGTGATCTTTTTCCCATGCTTGTACGCAACGGCTTCCAGTCGCCCGGCTGCGTAGTTCACGATCCATTCCAGATGGCTGTTCCGGGGCATATCCTTTTTGCCAAGGCTTTTTCCATTGAGGAACAGCTCGACGTTGTCGGCATTCGTATTGACCCACACCGGAATGGGCTGTCCTTCTTTCCCCTTCCAGTTCCAGTGCGGAGCGATATGCAGCATATCCTTGTCGGTCCACCAGGACTGATAGTAGTAATAAACGTTTTTGGGGAACCCGCACATATCCATGATACCAAAATGCGAATTGATATCCGGCCATCTGAATGGAGTCGGCTCCCCGCGATAGTCGAATCCAGTCCATGCAAAGCCTCCCATAAACCATTCCCGGGTGGCGGCTATGCTCCACCATTGCTCCGCTGTGCTGGCCCATGAAGGATAGGTGCTGTCATAATCCGGCACGTATGCATTGACGGTATCCCGCTGATAGATGCTGCGGGTGGTCACCGTGCTGGCCGTCTCCGTGCCCATGATGGGCTGGTCGGGGTGCGCTTTGCGGTAAGCATCCAGCCCGTATAAGTTATAATTGAAGCCACGTACGGGTATCACTTCATTGACACCCCGGTACACGTTGCCGATATTGGCGGCATAGGTGCTGGTACGGTATGGGTCAAGTTCCTGTTGACGGAGGATCTGATGCTGGGCGATCCTTTTACCGATATCCGATTCCTGGATCTTCCATTCCTCATTGCCGATCGACCACATAAAGACGCTGGGATGATTGCGGTCCCGCAGGATCTGCTGCTCCCATCCCGTGCCATATTCCTGCCCGCTGTTCAGCAGACGCGTCTCATCCAGCACCAGCATGCCCAGGCTGTCACAGGCGTCCAGCAGTTCGGGGGTCGGGGCGTTGTGGCTGGACCGGTAGGCGTTCACGCCCATTTCTTTGAGGAGCTGGATCCGGTAGTACTGTAAATAATCTGGCAGGGCGCTGCCTACTCCCGCATGGTCCTGATGACAGCAAACGCCCTGGATCTTCAGCGGCTTGCCATTCAGGAAAAGGCCTTTGTCCTTATCGATGGTGACCGTCCTGACGCCAAACCGCACTGTAACGCTGTCCACTACCCGCCCGCCGGAGCGGACTATCGCCGTTGCTCTGTACAGATATGGATTTTCCAGCGACCACAGCAATGGAGCATCTAAAGAGAGGGTCTGTTTCACCATGCCACTGGCATTCACGGCCAGGGACAGCGACTCTTCCTTGCCCTGCGCCAGCCGCCGGCCTTCCCGGTCGGTAATATAGGTGTACACGGAGCCATCCGCCGGTCTGATATGATTATTTTCTGTCCGGGTCTCGATGGTAACGGCTGCATGCCCCTGGCTGTAATCCGTATGCACGAACACACCGTCTTCCGCGGCGATATGCAGATTGTCATAGCTGTTCAGCCAGGTATGACGGTAGATCCCGGCTCCTTCGTAAAACCAGCCTTCATACTGCGAAGCATCGGCCCTTACGACGATCACATTCTTCCTGTTACCGCCGAAATGAAGAAAATCCGTGATATCGAAGGAGACGCCACTGTAGCCTGAAAAATGCCCACCGAGATAAATGCCATTGATCCAGACCTTGCTGTCCCGGAAGATGCCGTCGAACTGCAGGACAAAGCGCTGTCCCGAGTCGGCGTGCTCCAGCGTAAAGGCCTTGCGATACCAGCCGATACTGCTTTCGGGAAAAAGACCGCCCACCGGCTTGTAGCCATGCGCGTCCACATCTCCGTTCGCTACGTTGACAAAGGGCAGCGCCACCACCCAATCATGCGGAAGCTGCACCGTCTCCCAGCTCTTATCATTAAAGTCTTGCGCGATACAGGTGTTCGCGGTCTCTCCCGTCTTGGCAAGGATATTCCCGATGCTATAATTAAAGTCCCGGTGTGGATCCGTCGCATGTCCCGGATGGAATTTCCAGTCCTCGTCAAAATTGACATGCTTCCGGACAGTAGAATATTGCGCTCCTGCGACAGAGCCCTGCGCCTGAGATAAGGTAGCCGAAGACAACAGCCAGCACAGCAGAGCTGCGAACGGAGGAGCAGTTAAGACAGGAGAACGCATAGGAATGATTATTTTATTATTTGACAGATTGTGACCCCCCATTTACCTGGAGACGGCGCCATTATTTATTTTTATGACAAAGGCGAATGGGCTCTTTATCTTCTCCGGATCGAAGGGCGGCAAACTGATGACCACATCATTACCCTGCTGCCGCCAGCCAAGCGTTTCGTGCGTCTCCAACAGCTCGATCTTCGTGCCCTTCGCCGGCGTCAATCCGTGAATGGTAAAGGTCGACGATCCCGGAACAACCGGACCCGCAGACGCCGGTGCGGCAGATATCCTGGCCCCCGACGCCGGAGCCGTGCCGACAGCCGGCCATTTCGGAAGGATCGCATAGAGATCATTCCGCACCGGGTTGTAAGTGAAGAAGCATTCCTTCACCGCATAGCCGGTATCGGGGTCGACCGTCAGCTTCAGCAGCAGGTCGCCACCGCCATTCTTTGGCTTGTAATCCTGTCTGCCCGGACCCCATTGTGCAGGCTTCTTCCACCGGACGGTATTATAGATCGCTTCATTATTGATCTTCATCCAGTCCCCGATCTGCATCAGCCGCTCTTCCATGATCGGAGGGATCTTTCCGTGTTCGTCAGGCCCGATATCCAACAGGAAATTTCCTCCGCGGCTCACCTTATCGATCAACTGGAAGACCAGCGCCCGGGCCGAGTTATAGTCCCAGACATCTTCCCCGCGGTTGTACCCATACGAAAAACCCATCCCCCGGCTCTCTTCCCAGTAATGATCGGCAAAATCCGCTTCGGGCTGATATTCCGGCGTATATACTCCGCCGTGATGAAACCGGATCCCCTTCCCCCAGCGGTCATAGGTGACGACCCGGTCTCTGACAGGGCTTTCGTTATAAAGCCAGGCCAGGAATTCGGTCGATCTCCAAAGCGTATCGCTCGCTTCCCACTCCCCGTCGGTCCAGAACACATCGGGGCGATAGGTATTGATAAGCTCTTTCATCTGAGGGAAAACATGCTCGGCCACATAACGCGGCTTATCTTTCAGCCACAGCGGGTTGTACCATTCGTAAAGGGAATAATACATGCCGGCATGAACGGAGGTCTTGCGGATGGCCGTAAACAGATCGCCCAGCAGATCGCGGTGAGGGCCGGCCTCCACCGCATTCCAGGGGAAGCCCCAGGTGCGGCTGGCTTCTTTGCTGGGCCAGTTGGCAAATCCGTCATGATGCTTGGAGGTCAGCACCACATAACGCGCGCCTGAGCTTTCGATGATATGGGCCCATTCATCGGGATTATACAGTTCGGCCTTGAACTGATCCACCAACTGGTAATAAGTGAGGTCGCCGAATTTTTTTTGCTGGAACTGGATGCGTGCAGTGTCGCCGCTGTTGAGTCCGTGCTGATACCATTCTGCATATTCGCCTTTTTTGCTCCAGCCGGGAACGGAGTAAACGCCCCAGTGGATGAAGATCCCGAATTTAGCGTCTTTGAACCATTGCGGCACGGGCCGCTTATCGAGGGATTGCCAGTCGGCGCGGTAGGTCTGGGCCCCCAGTGGGAGAGCTGAGCACAGTGCGATCGTCGCCAGGGCGAGGATGGCATGCAGATTATTTTTCATGTGGCAAATTTGCTTCCAACAAAGCTAGGGCATTGTCAAACAAAAATATCCGTCAATTTAACATTTTTATGAGAAATTCCCACCATCCCGGCGCCATACAGCGTAGGAATTCTCACCAGAACCGCACATACAGCGCGGAAAGCACCAGCACGATGAACACGATAAGGACCCAGTTGGCGGGACTCAGGCGGAACATGCTCCTGTCCAGCGGCAGCGCTTTTGGGTTGATCCGGGGGCCCGCGAGGCTCACGGCGACCATGAGGATGATGGTAAAGAAGAATGCCCAGCCCATACAGACGAAGAAAGGAATCTCGTATTCTCCTTTGGCGTTCAGGAAGGCCGTGTACAGCCAGGTCTCATGCCCGAACAGCTGCACCGCGAACTGGCCGAATAATATGGAAAGCGCAAAGCCGGTGATGATGCCCGTTATAGCCGCGGCCCCGGTGGCCCTTTTCCAGAACATGCCCAGGATAAAGGTGGCGAAGACGCCGGGACTGATATAGCCGGTATAGCGCTGGATAAAGGTATAGCCGCCGTCACCGCTGATGCCCAGCAGGTCATGCCAGGTGAAAAGGATCGCCACGACCATAGCCAGCACGATCGCTAGCCGCCCCGTCCAGATCATTTTCCGTTCGTCGGCCTCCACATTGATATATTTCTTGTAGACGTCGAGTGTAAAGATCGTAGAGATGCTGTTGGCCTTCCCCGCCAGCGAGGCGACGATCGCGGCCGTCAGCGCTGCAATGGACAAGCCCCGCAGACCGCCCGGCAAAAAGCCGAGTATGGCGGTATAGGCGCCGTCCTTACTTCCCCCGGCCAGTTGGGGCAGATGGCCATTTTTATACAGCACCCAGGCCACGATACCGGGAAGCATGACGATGACCGGCATCAGCAATTTCAAAACCCCGGCAAATAAGATCCCCGATCTTGCGGTGGGAAGGTTGGCCCCCAGCGCCCGTTGGGTGATGTATTGATTGCATCCGAAATAGTTCAGATTATTGATCCAGGTGCCCGCATAATACATGGTAATCCCCGGAAGGATCAGGTATTTATTGACCGTCTGCTGCGTGTCGCCGGCCACGGGCTTATGAAAGATCAGATGAAAGTGATCGGGAGCGTTCTTCAGCAGCACATGGAATCCGGCGATCATATCTTTTCCAAAACCGAATTTCTCGCTGACGATCGTCAGCGCCATATAAGTCGTCGCCAGGCCGCCGATGATCAGTACACCTACCTGGATCACGTCCGTGTACCCGATCACCTTCATACCGCCAAGGGTGATAAAGAGCGCGAACAGGGCGAGGGCGATCATGACCGTATGAAAATAACCGCCGCCCAGCAGACCGTTGATCGCCAGCGCGCCGAGGTATAAGATCGACGTCAGATTGACAAATACATAGAGGAAGAGCCAGAAGACGGACATGATCAGCGCCACCGTGCCATTGTACCGCGTCTTCAGGAACTGGGGCATGGTGTAGATCTTGTTCTTCAGATACACCGGCATGAAAAATACCGCTACGATGATCAGCGCCGCAGCGCCCATCCATTCATAGATGGCTACGGCAATGCCGGCAAAAAAACCATCCCCGCTCATTCCAATAAACTGTTCCGCGGAGATATTGGAAGCGATGATGGAGGCGCCGATGGCCCACCAGGTGAGAGAACCCTCGGCCAGGAAGAAGGCCTTGGTGTCGGAAGATTTCTTGCCTTTCTTATGATAGATCCAATAACCGTACAGGGAGACCAGTATGAAATAGACGATAAAGACAATGTAATCCCCGGAAACAAGACGATTATTCATAAGCAGACGATCGATCAGAAAAGAATCCGGCTTCACCCAGCGCAAAGACAGGCTCCGGCTATACGTTAAAAGAACGATGCCGGTCGCCCGGCATGTGTTGATGGGCGATTACTAAAATTTCAATGCCGCAGGCAGATACTTTGCCACCAGCTCCTCATAATAAGGTTTGAGCTTGTTCCAGTCCGGTGCCACCGGGTTTTTGGAATACAAGTCATAGGGGTTGAACAAATTCACCCAGCGGAACATTTCGCGGTCGTGGTCATCCAGCAGATGGTCGTACCCGTTTTCGCGGTGCTGCGCATAAAAGGAATGATAGCGGAGCATATAAAGGGCAGGCTCCGGAAGATGATCTTTCATCATCTGGTAGACATATTCATCATGGCCCCAGGACATATTCACATTGCGCAATCCGCAGCCTTCTGAATAGACGCCATATTTCGTCTGGTACACTTCATGGTCATGATCGGGGTTCTTTGCAAAGAATTCGGGATAAACGATCTTTTCCGAATAAGCACAGCCTACGGGAAAGGTATCTCCCACCACGGCCCATTGCGGCTCGCCAAACAAACAAAGTGTTTTTCCCATATCATGGAACAATCCCGCCAGCACCATCCAGTCGGGATGGCCGTCGGCACGGATGGCCTCAGAGGTCTGCAGCAGATGCTGGAACTGGTCCAGATCGGTATCCGGATCGGAATCATCCACAAGCTGGTTCAGAAAAGCGAATGCGTCCCAGACGGACATTTCCTTTTTGTCGAATTTCAGGAATTCCGCTCTCTTCTGCTGAACGAAGTCATAGGTCTGATAGGTATGGTTAAGCCGGTAAAATTCCCGAACGGAATCCCTCACCGGTGAATCATAATTCCTGTATTCTTCCGTGGTCTTCCCGCTGGCGATCGTTTCCGGGTCAGGGTAACGTTGCAGGACATCGTCTTCCCAGACGTCGAGGGACGAGAGGGGGTTGGACTCGTTTTGACCGATATGATCTGTTCTGTTCATGGCTTGCGTTTGTTAGTCAGTAAATACCCCAGTAAGATAAAATAAAAAGGCCATCTTTTCCAAAAAACCAGTGCAAAAAAAATTAACTTTAAGCGTTATCCACAAAACCTGTCACATGAAGCGGATGTTCTCTATCGTCGCAGGCATTTTACTGTGCTGCGGCAGCTACGCCCAGAAAATGTATTACTCCGACCCCGAAAAAGAAGATTTTGACCGCTTCCGCTTCGACGTCATAGCTCACCAGCAGGACAGGATAATCGTTTACAAGGCCGTTTATTTCGGTTCCCCTTTCTCGACCGCCAGAGCATATCAGGGACCGGGCAATTCGTACGCAAACCCGGGCACCGTCTCCGGGCCTGCCGCCTCGATCCTCGAAAGCACCATCTGTATCTACGATCCCAGCATGAAATTGCTGGATAAATTATTGCTGCCCGTACCCAAAGAAATCTCAGGCGTTCATTTTTTGGTGTATGAAGGGTTTTTCTATATGTTCTACCAGTATCAGAAGGGCCACACGATTTACTGTATGGCCGCAAAGATCGGCATGGACGGGAAGCTGACCGGCCCACCCCTTGAGCTGGACCACACGGATATCGTAGATATCCATTACCAGAGCCAGATCTATTCGGTGATCTACAGCGAGGACAAACGGCGGATACTTGTCTTTAACGAGGACGGTCATTACGAAGAAAAAAATATTATAAACAGCCTCCTGTTCGACCAGGACCTTCACCTGATCCGCAGGTCCGCGCACGCCCTGAACATGGAGGGGTCTGAATACCTGACGGAGTTCAGGATAGACAACGAAGGAAATTTCGTTTTCCTTGGCAACTCGCAGGACCTGAAGGTCAACAACGAACACCGGGCCATTATATTTACGCTGGGCGCAAAAGATGACAGCCTTACCTTTCATTATTATGTGCCAGCCGCACTTTTTGTGGATGGGGGCCGCCTGCTGATCGATAACCTTCACAAAAGATACATCATCCTTTCCGCCTACAGCCTGGCTGCACAAGGTGATGTCGAAGGTTTGTTCTGCGTTATCCGGAATGCGGAGGGCGACAACGACGTAGTGGTGACAAAAACGATCCTGTCGGACAGCGTACGCAGACAGCTGAAGGCAAAGGGCAATCTCCGGAAAGTGTTCAATGACTTTTATGTTCAGGACCTGCATCTGCGCAAGGATGGAGGGTTCGAGGCAGAGATCGAGAACCTTGGGCATTCGCCTGACTGGAAGTATTTCGACCGGTGGAACTACCTGCGGTCGTTCTCCGAGCAGGTAGCCTCGAACTATGTTTTTTACGACCCTTATGAAAACGATCATTACTATCCCTGGAGGACCTGGAAAGGCAGCGGCGGCGGCGGATCGGGCGTGAGCTTTTACAGCCAGACCACCATGATCCTGTCCTTTGATGCGGATGGGGTAGTAGAATGGATCAGCGTGGTCAATATGCCGCAGTTCGACCAGTATCATGCCGCTATCGGCTACAAGACTTTTGTCTATCATGATCTGATCTATCTGCTGTACAATGTCACCATCCGGAAGAAGCGCCACCTGACCGCGCAGAGTATCAACGGCACAGGGCAGCTCAATACCGATACCCGTTTGAAGGAAGACATGGAATTCAAGGATGCCAACGAAGATTATATTTTCTTCCCCCGTCTCGCAAGGATGGTGGGCTCCGGCGAGCTGATCATGCCGTGCAGGAACGGGGCCATGATCTCGCTGGCGCGGGTTCAGTTCTGAGCCTGGCCAATCCTATTTCGAACCCGGCACCGGATCCGATTGCCAGAATTGTTTCGTGCCGACATCCATGATCGTCAGCCGGCCGGCATGCCCCGCGCCCGTATCCACATTATGTATATTGGCCGCCTGCATGGGCTTATCCGTAGCCCAGTTGATCGTGCTGGTATGTCCGATATATATTTCCCGGAAGGGGGTGATCATCTGAAATCCGGCCTTCTTCCCATGGCGCCTGGCGCTGGTCTCCCAGGACAGCGCCTCCGACCACAGCTCCCGGTTCCAGT
This sequence comes from Puia sp., assembly GCA_035317125.1. Lineage (GTDB taxonomy): Bacteria > Bacteroidota > Bacteroidia > Chitinophagales > Chitinophagaceae > Puia. The sequence goes on along the minus strand of DATHHO010000279.1, from coordinate 4,569 downwards.
AATAAACTTCGGGCCGCTGCCCCTTAAATGCCTGGTGCCGGTCGAAGCCCGCATGAACAAAGCAGTTGTTGTCATCATCGATGTAATAAAGATGCTGGCCCCGGAAGAACCGCTGGTGGGTTTCGGGGATATCACCGGGGTTCAGGGAGGTATAATAGCCATTCTCCGAATAGACGATCCTGTTTTCTTTGCCGATGGTGCGCAGGTAGGATACAGCCGTCCCCTTTCCGCCGCCAAGCCATGCCTGGGGATGGAACCCGGAACGGATGAATTCGGAGAACCATTCATCGTGGTTGCCCCTTATCGCGATCAGGTTCCTGATCTTCAGCAGCTCTTCCACGCATTCATACACCCGGTCTCCCCCATCGGCGATATCACCCAACTGGATAAGCGTGTCCGCTCCGTAGTCGAACCCGGATCTCCGCAGACATTCCATCAATGCCTGGTATGCCCCGTGTATATCGCCCATTACAAATGTTCTCATGGTATAGTTAATGTACAAATACCAGCAGCCCGCTGGCCGGCAGCACCATCCGGATCGAACCGCCTGCGGCATTCAGCACCGCACCGCCGTTGCCAGTATTCGTTCCCCCATACAGGGCCGCATCGCTGTTGAATATTTCTTTCCATCCGCCATCAGGCAGCCGGAAAGGATCGCTGTCGACCGTATAAGCGGGAAAGGGGTTATTATTAAAGCTCACGGCGATCAATACCTGCTCGTCACCCGACCAGCGCTTGAAAACGATGACCCTGCCGTCGTTGTTTACATGCAGGATATCGATATTGGAGCCGCGTACGGACCCCAGCCTCCTGCTGAGCTTGATCAGGTCCTGGTAATACCTGAACATTCCCGCGCCAATGCCCGCCCTGTCGCCTTCCAGATCTTCCCGGTTGCCCAGAAAAGAATTTACGGTATAGTTCTTCAACGCAGCCGTCTCTTCCCCCATAAAGAACATGGGTATGCCGGGAGACAACAGCGAAAGGCCGAAGGCGACCCTGCTGCGGCGCTCTGCCCACACGCGGGTGTCCCCAAAGATGGGAGAATAATTTGCCGCGATCACCATGGTCCTTGCAGTGCCCTGTGCATTCCCTGCCTCATCATGAGACTCCTGAAATACTACCTTATTGAACTGGCTGCTATACAGGAAGGAGGAAAGCTGGTCCATAAGGAGTGGACGGTCATCCCCAAAACCGGCCTCTTTCAGGATGCGGGGCTTGCCACCCGCAAAGTCGGAGTCGCCCACCAGGGCATGATAGAAATCCGCATACCAGGTAGCGTCAAACCCAAGTCCCCCCGCAGCGGCCGGCCTGGTCACCGCATCCCAGCCGGTATGGTCTTCCGCGATCAGCATCACATCGGGATGGATCATTTTCAGCGTGCGGCTCCATTCTCTCAGGAATTTTTGCCCGAAGAGATTGGCATTGCCGACAGACGCACCGTTGGCATGCAGGCTGTTATCCCGGTGAAGGGCCTGGGTAAGATCGACCCGCAGCCCATCCACATGCATCTCTTCGATGAGAAAGACCGCGCTGCTGATGAATTGCTGGCGTATCGTAGTCTCCCAGAAGCGCGGGGCCCACCCGGTGGACCCGTTATCGATATAGCCTCCTTCCGGAAAACTATAATCGGCTGGCGATCCTTCATACCAGTAAAAGATATTATGCTCCGGCGATACCGAATCGAATTGCCATTCCGCACGGGATGCATCAGGGTCATAATGGTTATAGACAACATCCTGTATGACCGCGATGCCGCGCCGGTGGCATTCCCTTACAAAATGACGGTACTGATCCCTTCCGCCGGCAGCGGATTCGATCACAAAGTGATGGGTGTCCCCATACCCCCACCCGATCTCACCATAGAATTCAGCCATCGGCAATAGTTCTACCGCGTTGATGCCAAGCGTTTCCAGATGATCGAGGAACTGAATGGCATCGGCCAGGGTCCCCGGCGTTGCAGGATGATGAAAGCCCAGGGCGCCCACATGCAGCTCATAGATGACCAGATCGCTGATATGGGCTGGCAACGGCCGGTTGGCGCTGAACTCGTTCGCCCAGAATTCCTCTGCCGGGACCATATCCGTTTCCGTGGCAAAATCATTGGCGATCCTGTCCGGATCGACGACCACGCTGCAACTCACCGTTCCGTCCAGGGTCTCCGGAGTGCCGGGCCAGACGCCTGTCTTCGGGTCCATCAGCCCGCTGCCGATCTGACTTCTTGAAAAGATATCGGTACGATAGACCGTATTGCCCTGTTCGTTCTTCATCGCATACATATAGGGCAACCCTTCATAATCGGAAAATCGGTCAAGGATCGCCGTTTGCCAGATCCCTCCTGCCCCTCTTACGAGCGGGATAGGGGGCTTCGTGGGATCGATGCCCTGACCGGCATCATCGATATACCCCTTTTCAGGGAACCCGAAGACGACCCCGATCGACTGAGCATTGGGCGCCCAGACGGAGAAACGGATCCCCGGCTGTGCATCCGGGTTAGCCACCGCATCCGTGCCGGTATACACTTTATTTGCGCCAAGCCTCCTTTTATAGGTGAGATAGAAAGACTCCTCCTGATCGGGATCGGCCTCGTCCAGGCTGAAGAAGAGCAGACGGTCGGTGGTGCCGGGATCGGATAGCTCGGTCGGGATGCCCCAGGCATTCGATCCCCCGGGAGCGTCCAGTACGACGCCCCATTTAAAGACGGCGCCCGGTTGTCCGGTCTGAAAATCAAGGCTGACGCCAAAACCGGGACAACCGTCATCGGCAACGATGGGCTGCATGGGAGATTCCGTCCACTGATCTGAATAAACACCCTGCGGGTCCCAGCTGCCACGCAGCCGTGCATTATTCAGCAAATCTTTTTTTATCCCCGTCTTATAGCGGAAGGACACCCGGTGAGTTGGCATGCGTTCAGGTTATGGTTTGATCGGCAATGAGGCAAGCAAACGCTCGCTCCGCAACAATTCATCCTCAGCGGACCGCCATCCGGCCCGCTCCCCAATAATTCATCTTCACTGGATCGCCATCCGCTTCGCCCCGGTCAAAAGTAGACAAAACCCAGACGCTATGCCATCCTGCTTTAACGATATTTTGGCAAATCCGCTATATGGATCTTTTTTAAAAAAACGTTTCCCAACATCCACTCCGATGAACGACTCTCTACTCCAATCTTATTGTTAAACCTCCGCGACGTAAAAATTATCGTATATGAATACCCTTAGCGACCAGGGACGGTCTGTAAAAGCCGTGCTGGTGATCCTGCTGATAGCCATTCTGCTGGACAAGTTCCTTATTGCCCCGGCTGCGCCTTCGCTGGCTGGCCTTGCGGCGATCGATCCCATGCTGGTGATCCTCGACATCCCGATCGGGCTGCCTTTTGTCTGCGGCCTTATCCCGGTCGCCCTGATCTTTATTTTTCTCTATGGCATCCTGATCCTGCCATACCATTCCTTACAGAACGGATACGCCTGGCGGATGGTCAGGGCGAGGCTCTGGACCGTCGGCACCGGGATCATTGCCGTCCCCGTCTGTGTGGCTGCCGGAGGGCTGATCTATCAGGTCTTTCAGGACCGGCTTCCCCGGCATATCCGCAATGCCATCGCCTCCTTTGGGATCAATATGGACATCTATTCCGCCATCCCGGGTTATGAGAAGATCCGTCTCAGGGGCAGCATGGTGATGCTGGTCTGCTTTCTTATCGGGCTTTATATATTCTCCAAAAGAGTAAGGGTCCCGGGTCTCTCACGAGCCCCGAAACCCTCGGATACTATTGTTGAAACCATGCCCGTTGCGGAAAACGACACGGCTATTCCATATCCACCACTTCATACGCGTCCTGCCCGTTGAACTGTATGGGCTGGTAATACGCGCCATTATATTGCAGATAGGTAATATCGCCTGCTGTCACGGTCGTGGCGCCATCCGGCAGATTGTACACGATGGCCCCCGCAGGTGCATCCACTACCTGGAAACCTCCATCCACGGGTGCATAGAACACGCCTCCGAAATAATAAAAAGTTTCGTCACCGACGGTCACCGGCGTATTGTCGGGTGGCACGGATGGCACAATAGCCCCCACCGGCGGCGCGACGGCCTGATAACCCCCGTTCGAAGGTTCGTAAAATACGCCTGCGTCATAACGGTATTCCATATTGTTGATCGCCACGATGGTAGCCGAAGCGGCCAGGGCGCTCAGGAAAAATCCTAGGGGATGCCAGGATCCTCCATATACATAGGGCCGGTACGGATGGGAATAGAAGCGATGGTATGCATAATACCTGCGGCCACCCCAGTTATGCGGGGGACGGGTATAGGCAGGACGATTGGGTTTCCAGTTTGGCGGACGATGATTGACCGGCGGCCTGTGCTGTCCCGGAGGGCGGTTTCCCGGGGGCCGGGTGTTGCCGGGGGGACGGGTATTCCCCGGAGGTCTTGTATTTCCCGGAGGCCGTGTGTTACCCGGCGGTCTCGTATTGCCCGGAGGACGGGTATTCCCTGGAGGTCTGCTGTTGCCCGGAGGGCGCTGGTGCTGGGCGGGAGGCGTGACCACAGGGCGCTGTGGCGTTGGCCGTT
>DATHHO010000278.1:0-3959 GCA_035317125.1 Puia sp. | reverse complement strand
AAAGCGACAGGAGGATACCGAGGATCTGCGTGGTTGCGAAACCAAGCACGGGGCCTAATCCGAAATAGAACAGGATCAGTGCGGTAAGCAGGTTGGTAACGTGCGCATCCAGTACCGGGGCCAGCGAACGCTTGTATCCGTCGCTGACGGCGAGCTGGTAACTTTTTCCACGCGTGAGCTCCTCCTTGATACGTTCGAAAATGATAACGTTGGTGTCCACGGCCATACCGACGGTAAGTACAAGGGCCGCAATACCGGGCGCCGTCAGCGTGGCATGCAGCGCGCTCAGCACCCCGATGGTAAACAGCAGGTTCAGGATAAGGGCGACATTGGCCACCCAGCCTGCCGTATTGTAATAGACCAGCATCAGGATAAAGATCACGGCAAAGGATATGACGAAGGCCATTGTTCCCCCATTCACGGCTTCTTTACCAAGGGTAGGGCCTACCACCTGTTCCTGCACGATCTTGGCGGGAGCGTCCAGCTTACCCGATTTGAGGATGTTCGCAAGATCCTGCGCTTCCTCGATGCTCTGGGTCGAATTCTTGCCATGGCCCATCATGATGCGGGATTGTCCCCCCGTGATCGGCTCGGTGACAAATGGCGCGGAATAAACGATATCGTCCAGCACGATGGCAATCGGCTTGCTGGTGTTCTTGGTGGTCATGGTGGCCCAGTCCTTGGCGCCCTGCTTCTTCATGCTCATTTCCACGATGACTTCGCTGGTGACCGGATCGAAATCCTGGCTCGCGTCCTCGATGGCTTCGCCTTCTATCTTTGCTTTGTCCGTTCCTGGAACCGTGCGGATGGCATAGAATTCGAGATATGGGATCAGTTTGCCATCATCGTCTCTTTGCTGTTTGCCCCAGAGGAACTTCAGGTCCTGCGGGAAATTCTGACGGACGACCGGATTGTTCAGATAGTCGTTGACGGTTCCCGTATCTTTTATGGCTGCCTGCGCGAGGTAGGCGGAATAATGAGGTTGTCCCGTCTTGGGGTCCTGCTGGGGCGGTACGAACTGCAGCACACGGCGCAGCGCGTCCGCATTGGCGGCCAGCGACGAAGTGTCCTTTTTGGACGAATCGGCTGCCGACGTTGCCGTATCTTTTACCCCGTTCAGGTAGTTCTGGAGGGATTTGCTGGCATTGACAAGTGAATTCTCCAGCTCGCCGAGATTATATACTTCCCAGAATTGGAGGTTAGCGGTCGATTGCAGGTACTTGCGCACTCTCTCCGGGTCGGTGGCTCCGGCCAGCTCCACGTTGATGATCCCCCTGTTATCGTCCAGACTGATACTGGGCTGGGCGACCCCGAATTTATCGATACGTTTCTGCAGGACCTGGTAGGTCTGTTTCATCGCGGCGCTGGCCTGGTCGTGCAGATAGGTGATCACCGAATTGTCGGAGGCGTCGAACTTGATCTTGTTACGGTTGCTGTTGGCGAATAATGGAGCCAGTTTACCGCCGGGGTACAGTTCTTTATAGGACTGCGCGAACAGATCGATAAGATTGCCGGCGCTGGTCAGTTTCTTCTGAAGGGAAAGATCGAGGGATTTGGTGATCTGGGGGTCTCTCGGGTTGTTCGCCAGCCCTTTGATCAGGCCGTCGAGAGCCACATCGAGGGTCACGCTGATACCGCCCTGAAGGTCCAGACCGAGCAGCAGTTCGCTCTCTTTTGATTTCTGGTATCCGGTACCCCACCAGGTGATCTTGGTATCCCTTGTGCTGTCCAGCAGATGCCTTCTGCGCTGGTTGAATGCCTGGTCCAGGGTGTCCTGGTAGAGAGCCCGGGCTTCTTTGTCACCGGGGTATTTATTCTGGGCGGAAGGATAGAGGCTATTGACATATCGCTTTGCCTTCGCATCCATGTCCGATTCATGTTTGTTGACAAACCAGGTAAAGGATAGTTGGTACAAAGAAATGATGATCAATAAAGCAGCAAAAATACTTACCAGTGCTCTCATTGGAAGTTTCGTTTATTTTTTTTAAGGACCGCAAAGATAGGGTTTTTTTTAGCTGATTGTACCTTATCTTCGCGCCGCTAATTTTATTGAACTATGCAGCTATCATCGATTCTTTCCCGCTTCAGCGAACCGGAGACGTTGAAAATGGCCAAGCTCGGCCGCGAATTAAGGGCAAAAGGCGTAGACGTCATCGATCTGAGCCTTGGTGAGCCTGATTTTGACACCCCGCAGCATATAAAGGATGCCGCTAAAAAAGCCATCGATGATAACTGGAGCCATTATACCCCCGTATCGGGCTATGCCGATCTGAGGGAGGCTATCTGCACCAAGCTGAAAAGGGATAATAACCTCGATTATACGCCTGCGGAAATAGTCGTGTCCACCGGGGCCAAGCAGAGCCTTGCCAACATCATCCTGGCGCTGGTCGACGAGGGAGAGGAAGTGATCATCCCGACGCCATACTGGGTAACCTATTCCGAGCTGGTGAAGATCGCCAGAGGCAAAGTGATGGAAGTCCATTGCTCCCTGGACAGCGGTTTCAAGATCACTCCGGCCCAGCTGGAGGCCGCCATTACTCCCCGCACCAAAGTATTCCTTTTCTCCTCTCCCTGCAATCCGTCGGGGGCCGTATATAATAAAAAGGAGTTGGAGGCCCTCGCCGCCGTCTTCCGCAAACACCCCGATGTCTTTATCATCTCCGATGAAATATACGAATACATCAATTTCATCGGCAAACACGAGAGCATTGCGCAGTTCGCGGACCTGAAGGACCGGATCATCATCGTCAATGGACTGAGCAAAGGGTTCGCCATGACAGGCTGGCGTCTCGGCTATATCGCCGCCGATGTGGAAGTAGCAAAAGCCTGTGAGAAGCTGCAGGGCCAGTTCACCAGCGGCACGAATTCCATCGCGCAGAAATCGGCCGTCACCGCCCTTACCGCCGACCTGACCCCTTCTTATGAAATGGTGAAAGAGTTCACCCGCAGAAGGGAAAGGACCCTGGCCCTTGTCAAAGAGATCCCGGGTATCAGGTGTTTCGAGCCGGAAGGCGCATTCTATATTTTCCCGGATGTATCTTCCTATTTCGGTAAGTCCGACGGGAATTCGGTCATAAAGAACTCGGCTGACTTCAGCATGTACCTGCTGAATACCGCGCATGTATCTTCTGTAATGGGAGACGCTTTCGGGGAACCCGCCTGCGTGAGGTTCTCTTTCGCCAACAGCATGGGAAATATCGAAAAGGCCTGGGTGAGAATAAAAGACGCGCTGGCGAAACTAAAATAGTCAGGACATCACCGTTTATCGCCCGCATGGCCCTGGCTCAGCGCCGTATGCGCCGCCATCTCCACCAATTTTTCGTGCAGTGCCAGCACCTGTGGCAGCATAGCCTGCTGCTCATCGTTGCGGATCACGAAATCGCATAATTTCATTTTCAGCTCTTCGTCGATCTGACTTTTCATCCGTTTGATCACTTCTTCGCGGGGGATAGTATTCCGTTTCATGGTGCGCAGGATGCGCAGCTCGGCGGGAGCCCATACGCCGATGACATAGTCGAGGGTCTGCCTTGCACGGCTTTCGAAGATCAGCGCAGCTTCTTTGATGGCATATGGCGCCTTTCCGGATTGTTCTTTCATCCATCTTTCTCCGGCGCGTATCGTGGCCGGATGGACCAGCGAATTCAGCAGCTCCAGCTTTTTCGGATCGTTAAAGACCTGTGCGGCCAGCCATGCCCTGTTCAGCTGCATGTTGGCTGCAGCCCCGCCGTCTTTGCCGTCCGATACCCCATCAGGCCCTCCAATGAGCTTTTCGCCGGCCCCGCCTTTCAGATAAGCCTCCGCACCAAAAGCTGTAACGATCTGATCCTTCAATTCCTCATCCTCATTCATGAGGGACCTGGCCGACTCATCGGCATAGGATACGGGAATTCCCAGCACACCGAATATTCCGGCTACCGTGCTTTTGCCGGACCCTATGCCGCCTGTCAGGCCAATTCTTA
>DATHHO010000277.1:0-5197 GCA_035317125.1 Puia sp. | reverse complement strand
TCAAAGCCAGCAATGACAACAGCAGCAGCGTATAAAACACCCATGGCAGGAATCTTCTCATGGTAGATGGCTTTACAACTAATATACTCAGAAATCCCTGGCTTTCCCAACATTTCCGGGGCTCAGGGTCGGTCGTAGCATCGCGCGGCGGCAGTCACATCAGGGCTCCACGGTAGTCGTGGTCCAGTGGTGCGCCCCCTTCATCATATATGCCTTGCTTTGCTCGATGGCGTCCATGACTTCGGCCAGGATCGTTTCCGTAGGCGCATCATAATCGATCTGCATCGGCTCCTTGAACGTCACCGAAAGCAGCACGCCTTTCTTCTTGAATTTTAAACCCTTCTTATCAAAGGCCCTCCAGAATCCGCTGATCACCACGGGTACGACAACCGGCCTGTTTTGTTTGATGATCAGGGCGGTACCCTTCCTTCCCGGTGCAAAGGGTTTGGTGGTTCCCTGCGGGAAAGTGATGACCCAGCTGTCTTCCAGCGCGCGGGTTATCTTTCGCGTATCCGACGGGTCCAGTCCTCTTCTGGTCTCGTTGCCATCCTTCTTCCAGGTTCTTTTCACGGTCAGCGCGCCAGCCATCGTGAACAGCCGGCTCACCCAACTGCTCTTCATCGTTTCTTCGGCCGCTACATAGTAAACATTGGTGAACGGGTTCAGCAGATAGTAGGGAATGCCAAGGCGATCTTTTTTACCCCATTTCACCGCACAGAAAATATGCAGGAACGTGATCACATCCGCAAAATAAGTCTGGTGATTACTGACGAACAATACATTCCCTTTGGGAAGTTTACGCAGATGCTCCGTACCCGTTATTTTCAACCGGTTCACGATGGTAAGGCCCGGATAAGAAATAGCCCCTACAATGGCATACACCAGCTTCCGGACGACACGCAATCTCTTTAATCGTTCTATGAACGAACTCATTGGCCTTGATTTTGACTTGAATTTGCCACCTCGAATGTACGGAATTGTTGATAAAACTGATCGATACACTTAACTTTGGAGGCTATGCAATTGAACACCGTTATCTTCGACATGGATGGACTGCTTATCGACTCCGAGCCCAGCTGGCAGCAGGCCGGTATGGAAACCCTCAGCGAGTTCAGCGTTTCGCTCACCCTCGATCAGTATCACCTTACAACAGGACTTCGTACAAAGGAATGGATAGACTACTGGTTCGACTATTTTCACATCAGCAAGGTCTTTGCCAGAGAGGCCGAAGATACCATCCACCTCAAGGCTATCGAAAAGATAAAGGCCCACGCCGAGCCCATGCCGGGCATCGGTCATATCTTCTCTTTCTTTAAAGAAAAAAAGTTCCGGATCGGGCTCGCTACCTCTTCGCCCATGGAGCTCGCAGATGCGGTAATAGACAAGCTGGGCATCCGCGGACATCTCCATGCCGTCTCCTCCGCCGGAACGCTGCCCTTCAGCAAGCCGCATCCCCAGGTGTATATGGACTGCGCGATAAAGCTGGGCGCCGGCCCGCTGCAATGCGTCTGTTTCGAGGACTCGTTCAACGGCATGATTGCCGCCAAAGCCGCCCGCATGAAATGCGTGATCGTCCCCGCGCCCGATCAGTACGGTCTGGCAAAATGGGCTGCTGCAGACCTGAAACTAGCCTCCCTGCTGGAATTCTCCGACTCCCGCCTGGCAAAACTCTAGCCGTCGGCCGTTTCCCACAACCCAATCCATCCCTCCGCGCAAACCCCTTGCCGAGCCGCGCCACGCAATCGCGCCGCGCCATTCTCCGCTCGACCCGCGCATTCCAGCCGCGCCGCGCCCCCAAAATCGCACCCCCGCCCCAAATAAAAAAAGGTCCCGGAATTTTCCGGGACCTTATAACTATATAAGACGTTGTCTACTCTACTTCGCTGGTTCAGTCGGCTCGGCATCAGGAGCAGCAGGCGCCGCAGCTGGTGGAGGAGTCTGATCCTTTTCTTCCTGCTTCAGCCTTTCCTTGATAGAGGCCAGTGCACCCAGGTCACCAAGCGTAGGCTTTTCAACCTTGCTCTGGATATTCTTGACTGCCTTGCGTGTCTTATCGGCATCGGCCCTTGCTTCCTTCTGGAGAGCATTCTTCTCATCCGTCTTCACCTGTTCCCACAGACGCGTGTGTGAAAGAACAATGCGTTTTTCATTACGATCGAATTCGATCACCATGAATTGCGACTGCTCGTCCGCAACGATCTGCTTGCCGTCTTCCTTGTTGAGGTGACGGTTAGGAGCGAACCCTTCGAGTCCATAAGGCAATGACACGATGGCGCCTTTATCATCCTTGCGGATAACGGTGCCTTCATGAACGGTGCCCACGGCAAAGGTTTCTTCCAGTGCATTCCAGGGATCTTCTTCCAGTTGTTTGTGTCCAAGCTGGAGTTTACGGTTGTCCTTGTCGATGCCCAGGATCATCACGTCGATATGTTGTCCCACCTTCGTGTACTCAGAAGGGTGATTGAAACGTTTCAGCCAGCTCAGGTCGCTGATATGGATCATGCCACCGATGCCGGGGGCCAGTTCCACAAACACACCATAAGGAGTGATGTTCTTCACCAAACCGTTGTGCTTGCTGCCCTGAGGGAATTTAATTTCGATCGTATTCCATGGATCTTCGCTCAGCTGTTTGATGGACAAGCTCATTTTGCGTGCGTTCTTGTCCAGCGTAACGACCTTAGCCTGGTGCTCATCGCCCAGCTTGAAGAATTCCTTTGCATTGATCGGCGTATTGGCCCAGGTGATTTCACTGACGTGAACAAGACCTTCCACACCCGGCATGATCTCGAGGAATGCACCGTAATCTTCGATATTGACCACTTTACCTTTCACGATAGCGCCTTCCCTGATGTTCTCAGGCAGCACGTCCCATGGGTGAGGGGTCAGTTGTTTCAGACCAAGGCTGATACGTTTTTTGCCATCGTCGAAATCCAGGACCACGACCTGTAATTTCTGATCCAGCTTCAGGATCTCGCTCGGATGGCTGATACGGCCCCAGCTGATATCGGTGATATACAGCAGACCGTCCAGACCGCCAAGGTCCATGAATGCGCCGAAGTCCGTAATATTCTTGATGGTACCTTCCAGCACCTGGCCCTTCTCAAGCTTGCTGATGATCTCGGCACGCTGTGCTTCGATATCGCTTTCGATAAGCGCCTTGTGGGATACCACCGCATTCTTGATCGCTTCGTTGATCTTGACCACTTTGAATTCCATGGTCTTTCCGACAAACTGATCGTAGTCGGTAACGGGCTTCACATCGATCTGTGATCCGGGCAGGAATGTTTCCATGCCGAATACATCCACGATCAAGCCGCCCTTCGTCTTGCTGGTAACGGTACCGGTGACGACTTCGCCAGTCTTGTGAACTTCCACGATCTTCTCCCAGGCACGGGTGATACGGGCCTGTTTACGGCTAAGGTGCAGGTGACCTTCCCTGTCTTCCTTTTCCACGACCATCACTTCCACTTCGTCGCCCGTCTTTAAATTCTGCAGATCGCGGAATTCATTCAGGGATACGAGCCCATCGCTCTTGAATCCGATGTTCACGACCACGTCAGTCTTAGTAAGGCCTACAACGAGACCCTTTACCAGTTCACCATCCGTGATAGCGACGAATGTGTTGTCATACACCTTGTCATACTTTTCTTTTTCTTCCTGGGTGTAAGCCGCTACATTCCTTTTGTCGATGCTCCAGTCGAAATCATCATGTGCCGTTTGCACATATACAGGTGCTTTTGGTTTCGCTGTAGTCTCTGCGACGGCTTCCGCAGTTGCGGTTTCGGCCACTGCAGGGGACTCCTGTTCTTCAGCGTTTGAGTTAACAATATTGTTTTCAGACATAAAATGAATATCCCGAAGGTTTTAAAAATCGGGGTTGCAAAGATACGAAAATATAAGGAAATACCGATCCACACGGCCTGCAAAATGCACAACCCGGATCTCTGCAAACAAGCACCAGCCCACCATCCAGCACCCACCCCACCCCCATAGTACTTGAACTTTTTGCAACATATTGAAAATCAAAATCTTGCAAAAAGTTCAACCTCTATTAGCCAAAACGCATAGGGAGAGGGGGGAGGCGGGGTCGGAAGCCTCCCCCAGGATGATCCAGTTCAGCTGGCCCCCAGGATGATCCGGTTCAGCTCCCCAACCTGGCCCAGCTTGGAGCCTAGCCTAGAAGCCTAACCTGGAAGCCCAGCCAGGCGGCCCATCCGGTCAGTCCACGGCAGCCGCCCCCGGCCCCGCCGCAATAGCCGAAGCCGCAATCCATCCGCTGGTCCAGGCATGCTGAAAATTGAATCCACCGGTGATCCCATCCACATCGAGGATCTCCCCGGCAAAGAACAACCCCGCCAGCTTCCGGCTCTGCATGGTCTGCGGGTCCACCTCGGCAAGCCGCACCCCGCCCGCCGTGACGAATTCTTCCTTGAAAGTAGTCTTGCCTTTGACCGCGAATTCCGTAGCGCAAAGGCTCCTGATCAGTTTGTTCTGAGCGGCCGCCGGCAGATCGGCCCAGCGCAGTTCGGCGCCGATGCCGCATGCAATCAGCAGATGCTCCCACAACCGGTGGGGCAGGCCAAAAGGACTCCTGGAGAAAAGTCTTTGTGCCGCCAGCTCCTGACGGAATTCAAGTAACCGCACCCGCAATGTCTGCTCGTTATAAAAAGGGACCCAGTTGACAAGAACGGTGAACTGATAGCCCGGCTGTAGGGCAGGTGGGTTTCCCCCGGCCAGCTCTCTGGCGCCCCAGGCCGACAAGCGCAGGATAACAGGTCCGCTCAAACCCCAGTGCGTGATCAGCAAAGGACCTTTTTCAGACAGCCCCGTACCGGCGATCTTCACCTGCGTTTCGGGTACGGATACCCCCATCAGATGGGTAACGGGATTACCGGGCATATTGAAGGTGAACAGCGATGGCACCGGGGGTTCAAGGGTATGCCCCAGTCGTTCGATCCACGCTGACATCGAAGATTTCGGGTATCCGCCACAAGCAATACATACATAGTCCGCTTCCAGCACCCTTGAGTCCGCAAGCTGCACCCGGAACCTTGCTCCCACAACTCCCGGCCTCTCCGTATCCGCGACACCATCTCCCTCAGCAGACAGCTCCGGTCCGGACCGCGCATCCGCGACTCCACCGGCCGCGCCAGCCGTCTCCACCTCCCGCACCTCCGCATGCATCCACACCTCCACC
>DATHHO010000276.1:0-29070 GCA_035317125.1 Puia sp. | reverse complement strand
GGGACGGCTTGTCTGAACTCCTCATGCCCTTTTACCTCCCCCAGACGATGCTCCCCGCCGAATATGGTTTTTGACCCCGTTTTCAGCAGATCCTTCAAAATTACCTCCTGGTCCCCGATCGCCGTCGTCATCCCCTTCTGGATAGACTTATATATATATGATGAAAAAGGCCGTGCAAGCAACGATTTAATCTTCATACTCATGCGGGCAAACCTACAGGAAAAAGCCGGTTTTCCATGCAGGAGGCCGTTAAATGATACCCTCCCGGCCGCGTGGAAACCGGTTATCCCCCGGGCTCCTCGCCCGAAATCCCGGGAATAGCGTTATTTTTGCCTTTCCAGGCCGATTTTTTCGCTCCTCCTTTCTTTTTTTCGCCAATTCCCCTTACCTTTGCGTCCCTAATATTGAATAGTATGTTTGCAGTTGTAAAAATAGCCGGTCAGCAATTCAGGGTCCAGAAGGACCAGACATTGTACGTTCCCCATGTAGAGGGCAACGCAGGCGATAAGCTAGAGTTCGGAGAAGTGCTGCTGTCTTATGGCGACGACAAGCTGTCCGTTGGCAAAGACGTAAAAGCTACTATCAAGGCAGAGATTCTTGCGCAGGTGCAGGGAGATAAAGTGATCGCCTTTAAAATGAAAAGAAGAAAAGGCTTTCGTAAGAAACATGGTCATCGCACCCACTATACGAAGATCCGTATCAGCGAAATTGCATAAGCGACATTCCGCTTCGGCAAGAAGTAATAACAAACAACGATAACTACAAAGTTTTAGTATATGGCACATAAAAAAGGTGAAGGCAGTGTAAAGAATGGTCGCGACTCGCAAAGCAAACGCTTAGGAGTTAAGATCTACGGTGGTCAGCCCGCTGTCGCTGGCAATATCATCATCCGCCAACGTGGTACAGTGTACCATCCAGGAAAAAATATCGGTGTTGGAAAAGATTGGACTTTGTTCGCACTCACCGATGGATTAGTTGAATTTAAGAAAGGAAAAGGTGACAAAACCTTAGTTAGTATCAACCCAGTTACAGTAGTCGCGTAGAAAAATTTTTGAATAAATCAAAAAAAATTTTTGGTTGTTTGAAAGATATTTCTATTTTTACTGTTGTAAATTGATTTACTAACCAATTAAATTCAAAAAAATGGCAACAGCAAAAAAAGCCGCTAAGAAGAAAGCAGCTCCAAAAAAGAAAGCAGCTCCGAAAAAGAAAGCCGCTAAGAAAGCTGCAAAAAAGAAATAGTTCTTATTTCTTAGAAAGGCAGAAAATACTAAGTCCCGGATTTTTTCCGGGACTTTTTCATTTGTATTACCTTCGTTCCATGATCATCGATAACTACTACATCGCAGACCAGTTCAGCTTATTAGCCAAACTGATGGATATTCACGGCGAGAATTCCTTCAAGACAAAGTCTTACTCCGTCGCTGCCTTTACTATCGAAAAATTGCCCACCCTCCTGACGGACATGCCACCCGAAAAAATCTTTTCCATCAGGGGCATCGGGGACGCGATCGGCAAAAAGATCCAGGACATTATCGCTACCGGCGAGCTGAAATTGCTCCGCGAGTACCTGGAAAAGACCCCGCCCGGAATTATCGAGCTGCTCCAGATAAAGGGCCTCGGACCCAAAAAGATCGCCACAATCTGGAAAGAGATGGAAATTGAGTCCCTCGGGGAATTATTATATGCCTGCCAGGAAAACCGGTTATTGCTCTATAAAGGCTTTGGTGAAAAGACCCAGAACAGCGTCAGAGAAAACATCGAATTTTATTTCAAAAGCCAGGGAAGTCATCTTTATGCTGACGTGGAAGCCTACGCCTTTGCCCTCGATGCCCAGCTGAAAGCGCATTTTTCGGGACACCGCTTCGCCCTCACCGGCGAATTCAGGCGTCAGCTGGAAGTGATCAACCACCTGCAATGGGTCACCACGCTCAGCCAAGCCACCGCCCGCTCTTTTTTCGAGAATAATGGATTCAGTGCGGAGCCAGAGGCTCCTCCTGAGATCCCGGCCCCCTCCGAGCCAACGACCCTTCCCGTAAGCAGCATCATCCGCTTCAAGGGGCCCGAAGGTGTGAGGTTGGAATTCCTCTGCGCCACCGAAGACGAATTCACCCCTATCCTGTTCGCGACCAGCTGCAGCGCCGAATTCCTCGAAGCATGGGAACAGCGGACGAAATGGAACAGCAGGGATGCTTATCCATCGGAAGAGCAGCTCTTCTCCTCTTTCAACATAAATTTTATTCCCTCCTTCCGGCGCGAGCGCCCTGCCGTCCTCGAAGAAGCCACCGGGAATGCATTGCCCGCCCTTATACAATTTTCGGATGTCCGGTCGGTCATCCACAGCCACAGTAAATGGAGCGATGGCGCCAATACGCTGGAGGAGATGGCGAAAGGCTGTATCGCGAAAGGATATGAATATCTGGTCATCAGCGATCACAGCAAGAGCGCCTTCTACGCAAACGGCCTGAATGAGGAGCGGATAAAAGAACAGCATGCACAGATCGAAGCGCTCAACCGGCAGCTCGCCCCGTTCACGATCTTCAAGAGCATCGAGTGCGATATCCTCAACGACGGAGCGCTGGATTATTCCAATCCCATCCTCTCGACCTTCGACCTCGTCATCGCCTCCGTCCATTCCAATTTAAAAATGAGCGAGGAAAAAGCCATGGCCAGACTGCTGAATGCGATCGCCAATCCCTATACGACCATCCTGGGGCACATGACGGGCCGCTTGCTGCTGAGCCGCCCAGGATACCCGGTCGATCATAAGAGGATCATAGAGGCCTGCGCAGAGCACCACACGGTGATCGAGCTGAACGCGCATCCCCGGAGACTGGATATGGACTGGAGATGGATCGGCTATGCCATAGAGAAAGGAGTGCTGATCTCCATCGATCCCGACGCCCACTCGACGGAAGGATACAACGATATAAAATATGGGGTCCTCGCGGCGCAGAAGGCCGGGCTCACGCCGGAAAAGAACCTCAGCAGCTTCAGTCTGGTACAGTTCACAGCATTCCTCGCGGAAAACCGGCGACGCAAAAAGATCTAGATCGCCGCCCTCAGTATCGGCAGCTCGACAAAGAAAGTGGTCCCCTCTCCTTCCACCGTCTCGAACCAGATCTTTCCTTTTGCCTGCTCGACGATAGTCTTGCTCATCGCCAGCCCCAGACCGGTGCCGGAAGATTTTGTCGTGAAATTGGGCGTGAAGATCTTGGTATACATATCCGGCGCTATGCCTTCCCCGCTGTCCGTAACCTTTACGATGATGGACTCCTCCTTCAGCTCTTCGCTGACGCTCACCACCCGCTTGTCTTTGTTCACGCAGGCTTCCAATGCATTCTGAAGGAGATTGGTGAACAACCGGTTCAGCTGCGTCTTGTCGGCGAACACCATGATCCGCTGGTGGGAGGGTACCCATTTGAACAACAGGTTCTCGTTCGTTTCGTATAGGGAGGTCAGGGAGTACAACATCTCATGCAGGTCGAATACCTCTTTCTTTGGATTCCCGATATTGGCGAACTGCGAGAAATCCGAAGCGATCTTGGACAGGTGGTCGATCTGCTCTACCAGGGTCTTGGCGACGCTGGATGCCATTTCTTTTACATTTATGGAATTGTTGTCGATGGCCTTCTGCAGGTACTGGATGCTCAGCTTCATCGGGGTGAGGGGGTTCTTGATCTCATGCGCCACCTGCCGGGCCATTTCCCTCCAGGCGCCTTCCCTTTCACTCTTGGCGAGGGCAAATGCGCTTTCTTCCAGCTTGTTCACCATCTTGTTGTATTCCTTCACCAGGCCTCCGATCTCGTCATTGCGGCTCCATTCGATCTCTTCATTGGTCTTGCCGAGGTTTACCTGCCGCATTTTCTCGGAGATCAGCGTAAAGGAGGACGTGATCCGGTTGGTCAGGAACAGCGCGATCGTGCCTGCGATCAGGAAAATGAATGCGTTCAGATTGATGATGGTCACGAGGAAGTTCGAGATCTCCTCCTTCAGTTCGGTCTGTGTTGTGAAAGAAGGGATATTCAGATAGGCATAAGCATTCCCCTGAGCATCCCTCAACGGCCGGTAAATACTCACATAGGGCACGCCGCCCACCTGCTCGTTATTGGTAAACTGGATGGAATTCAGCTGGTGCAGGTTATAATAGGCGAGAGGATTCAATTTCTTGTTCAGGATGCCTTTGTTATAAACAAAAATATTGGATGACACCTCCAGGTCGCCGTCGAGATCGTACAGGTTGATATCCGTACCATGCACCTGCGCCACCACTTCGATCATTCTCTGCAATTCCCCCCTCGATCCGGGATCGTATAATCCCAGGACGCCCTCCGCGAAGGCCTGTCCGGACAGCTTGTTCTCCACCTCGCTCACCATTACCTGCATCGCGCGGCCCAGCCTGTCCCTGTTGTTCCGGTTATACCGGTTGATGAAGAAGATGATGGTAGCCACCCCGATCACCACGAAGGAGAACAGGCTGATAAAAATGATAGTGGTATGGATCTGCGACCGGATATTCATCTGCCAGTAGGTCTTAAGCTGGCTCCAGTGCAGCCTTGACCAGATCAGCAGGGCCGTTATCCGGAATAATGCTACCAGGAAGAGGAAGGCGCTGAACAGGTAGGCGAACAGGGTAATATCCTCGATGGCGGAATTATCCCTTTTCACCACCACCACGAAATTTTCGTCAGAGATCCGATGCCATAATTCATCATAGGCAGCTTTCCGGATATGTACAAAATCGGCCCGGGGGATCTGCTCATCCGTAAGATGGGTGGAAAAAGCATAATCGCCATAGGCATTCACCAGCTCCCGGTTCTTGTAAACGGCATAATAATCCGGAAGGTTCTCATTCTTCGCCCGGAACAGCTCCGGCACGAGTGCATCGTTCTTATAGTTCTTGGGCTCGGACAGGATGAACAGATACCCGATGATCCTCCGTCCGGTGTCGGTGATCGGTTTCTTGTAGATATAGGTGTACTTGTCGTAGGATTGCTCATGATACTTCAGGTCCTGGATGCCGGTGGTCTTTCCCAGTACGGTAAAAATGGTATTCAGCGTATCGTAGGAAACGGGGTTTTCATTAAAGAGGGCTTTCTCATTCCCGTCAAAGGTATAGGCCTTGGTCTCGTATTTATTCTGGTAGGCGCTGAAATTGCTGCCCAGCATACTGTCCTTCATGAACTGGTTGGACACCGGATCCCGGAATCTTGAAAAGTTACGGGCCAGCAGATCATTGTCGATATAGCTGAAGGCGATGCTCAGCATCTTCTCGCTGGAAGGATCGGCCTGTTCCGCCAGCCTTTCCGCCATCCGTTTGCGATTTTCTTCTTCGATCTTCCGGTTCTCGAAGAGGATCACCGCAGAAATGGAAGTGGAGAAAATAAAGAGCCAGAAAAGGACCTCGGACACATTCAGGCGGAAGCGGAGATCCGAAAAGATCTGACGCTGCATCAGCCAGACGTATGCCAGCAGCCACAGCAATACCCATATATCCAGCTCTACCGTCCCCGTATTTCGGGTAAAGGTCAGCAGCAGCAGCCCCATAAAGGCAATGACGATATACAGCACGATGGACAACGACCGGGTGAGATAACCCACCATCTGGAAAAGGACCTGCGATAAAAAGAAATAGCCCAGCGCGAGGGCCGCGAGCGCGATAAAGCCCACGAAACTATAATTGTTGAGCAGGCTGAAGAAATTGGTCACGTTGAAGGATATCCTCGCATCCGTCACCAGGGACTGGACGATATTGGCGAATTCAAAGGTGGTGACCACCAGCAGCCCGAGCACAAGGAAGGTCCACAACCAGTTCTTCCACCGGTGTTCCGACTGAGGGATCGTATAGTCTGCAGTCTCCCGCTTGATGAACAGGACGATCCAGCAGAATAAGAAAGCATCGATGATCAGGTCTCCGAGAGAGCTCAGGATGATGCTCGAACTATAGATCGTGGGGTCGAAGAGTTCATATTGCCGCAGGTTCAGCAAAGAAGGGGAAAAATAAACGATCACACGCAGCAGCAGGATCACCGATACCAGAAAACCAATCCCCCATGCCGCCCCGAACTCCATCCGGATGGAATGCGAAACATTGTGGATCAGGGCGAGCAACAGCATTACCGCTAAAAAGATCAGCAGGGGAATCACCCAGTTATGAACGGGCGCATTATAGCCGCCTTTTTTTTCGAGATAGAACAGGATCCGGCCCGATGAGCTTACTACCGGGAAGGCAGTCGGGACCGAGGAGATCCTCAGCCTTTCCTCCGCGGAGGGGAAATCCGTAAACTCCGGGGTCAGGTTGGAGGTGGCGATATAATATTGCCAGCGCACCGGTATCAGGGCCACCGCCAGGACAGCTGTGCTGTCGGCGAGCCGCAGCGTTCTTTTGATGAACTCGTACTGTCCATTGCTCAGTGAATCGAAACTGCTCTCTTCCTGCCCGTTGAGTAGCTTTACGGTGGGCATTGAACGCTGATCGTTCCAGAACCTTACCAGACGGGGATCATTTATCGCTGTCGGCTCATAAAGGAAGATCCCGTATTTTTTCTCGACGAGCATGCCCATCTCCTTCTCCGTGTACCTTTGATTGTACAGCCGGCCGATCAGGGCCGTGTCCTTTGTCAACTTGTCGAAATCCCGCTCTCTTTCCTGTAAAAAGGATTGGATGGATTTGCGCAGTATGTTTACGGAAGTATCGCTGGAGAAGTAAGCGTTGAGAAAATATGCGCTGGAGAACAGTACAAATGCTGCCAGCAAGAGCTGTCCGTTCCTGCGGAAAATAGTATTCAAAAAAGACTTCAATCGGGCTGTTTTTCTTTTTTTATTTACCGAAGATACGCTTTGGAAATTTAGCGCATCTTCGGCAAATGGCTAATGTCGGTCCTTCGGACGAGACGCTTCCAGCGTCTTTATGGTATCCCAGATGCCGTCCATTTCTTCCAGGGTCATATCCGCCAGGGCCCTTCCTCTTGACCGGGCTTCCTGCTCCATCCGGGTAAATCGTCCAATAAACTTCCTGTTCGCTTTTTCCAGGGAGCTCTCGGCGTCTATCTGCAAAAACCGTGCGTAATTGACCAGTGAAAAAGCGAGATCGCCAAATTCCTCGTCTATCTTCTCCTGATCGCCGAGCCCCACCGCCTCCTGCAGCTCCTCCATTTCCTCTTTCACCTTATCCCATACCTGCGAAGCATGGTCCCATTCAAAGCCGACCTTACCCGCTTTTTCCTGAAGACGGATCGCTTTTACCGTTGCCGGCAAGGACAGGGGCACGCCGCCGAGCACGGATAGCTTGCCTTCCTTTAATTTCAGCTTTTCCCAGTTCTGCTTCACGTCATCTTCGTTACGGACTTCCACCAGGCCGTCCTGACCGGAAATCTTTCCATAGATATGCGGGTGACGGGAGATCAGCTTGTCGCAGATGCCATCGATCACTTCGTCGAGCGTGAACTGTCCCTGCTCTTTTCCGATCCGGGCATAAAAAACGATATGCAGGAGCAGGTCGCCAAGCTCTTCCCGGATACCCTTCCAGTCCCCGCTGGTGATAGCATCGGCCAGCTCATACATTTCTTCGATGGTCAGGCTACGCAGCGTCTGGATCGTCTGTTTTTTATCCCAGGGACATTTTTCCCTCAGTTCATCCATGATTCCGACGAGCCGTTGAAAAGGGGATCCGACTTCATTTTCGCTCATAAAAATTTATTTACACTATATAAAAATGGCGGAGATCAGCAGGAAGATCACCAGCAGGATCATGTTGACTGTAAACGCCAGCACGGATACTAAAAAATATTTAAGGAAGGTCTTGCCCCTGCCCTGACCATAGAACCGGCGCATGGCCTTGTACAGATAAATGATCATATACAGGATGATCAGGAAGATACCGAAGCCCGCAACTACTTTGAACCATCCCCAGCCAAGGAAACCAGACAGCTTATCCAACAGGATAATGCCAAGGGTCAGGATAAAGGTGGCGCAATAGAGATGGATCGTGAAAATACCATGATCCACATAATAATACTGTTTGTGGCGGAAGTACAGGATATTGAGGAAAAAGGCGAAAAAAGGCAAAGAGAAGAAGAGGATCTTCGGAAAAGAATGCAGCATGTTCTCCGCAAAATGTTCGAAATAACCGTGCCGGTCCTTGTGGAACTCCTCTTCGGTGAGCACCAGCCTTCTCATCAGTAATCTTTTAAACCAGCCGTCCTTCAGACTGTCGGGCAGGCTCCGTTCCGTCGAATCGTATGCGGCAAGGGACTTATACTGTCCCTGATGCAGGCCGAAGAAATCACTCCCGTCCTCCTCATCATTCAGGTCTTCTTTTTTGGCGGCGGCAACTTTTCTGAGGCTTTCCCGGGCCGAAGGAGGCAGATCGGAATGCTGCAGGCTGTCCGTGTATCCCTGCACTAACAAGATCGCTCTGTCGCCCTCACTGAATGTCCGGGTGCTGGTATCGCCATATTTTCTTCTGATCGCCGCGATCTCGACGGAAAGGTTGTCCAGATTTTCCTGCGTATCCTTTTTATCATCGGCATCCTTGATCCTTTTGACTTTGGCCTCCAGGGCAGTTTTTTGTTTTTCCAGCCCGGGCAGGTCCTGTCTGACCTCTTTCTTATTTGTCTGATTGTCTGGAGTGGTCTTTACCATATCCTTTGGGGACTTCAGCGAAAAAAGGATGATAAAGAAGATAGCCGAGGTGAATACATACATCCGGATCGGGTTCAGGTAGCTCGCCCGCCTGCCGACCATATATTCCAGGGACAGGAACCCCGGCTTTTTCAGCAGGTATTTCACCGAGCTGAAGAATTTCCCGTCAAAATGGGTGACATCGTTAAAAAAATGCTGGATCAGATGCCAGACCGTCTCCTTTGGCTCCAGGTTTTCCTGCCCGCATACGTGACAATAACGCCCGTGGAGGTCAGCCTTGCAGTTCAGGCAGATTTTTTCCTTTCTTTCCTTTAAATGCGACACTTCCTCAAATTTTAACTAAAATAAGCAACTTACAAGGTTTCAATGTATTAAAAAGCTAATTTTTTCGTTTCTTACTTTAAATGCTGAAATTAGCACCCGCATTTCCCGACAAAAATTCAAAATGAAGTTACTTACCGGAACCATTCTGTTGATCGTACTGAGCCAGAGCTGCCCAGCCCAGTATTATTACAAAGATCTGGTCGTATCCGGGCAGACTGCGGCCCGATGGAAATTGTACAAACAGAATAAGGTAAGGAATGTCAGCCTGACCAGCTTTGAAAGGGACGAGCAGCCTTCGGAAGGATTTGAATGCACACAGGAGGTATCGGGCGATTTTTCCCGTATTACCACCCATACCCGTTCCGCCGGAAGCCCGGAATCCTGGCTGATCACTCATTATTCTCCCGCCGGGCTCCAGGTCAGGGTCGTGGATACCAGCGACACCTATTCGAGCAATTCGGAGTACCAATACGATGCAACGGGCAGGATAAGCGCTATTACCAATACTTCTGTAGAGACGGACAACAAGACCCGGGACATCGAGGCCCATCTCTGGCAGTATGATGATAAAGGAAGGCCTTCGGGCATGCTCAAGATCAGAAATGGTACAGACACGACCTATATCCGGTTCATCACCGATGACAAGGGTAATATTGCCGAAGAAAGGTCCATCCGCAACCGGGCCGCGCTGCCCGTCGTCTATTATTATTATGATGCGGACAACCGGCTGACCGATATAGTACGCTACAGCGCCAGGTCCCAGCGGCTATTGCCGGATTATGTCTTTGAATATCAGGACGGTGAAAGGCTTTCCTCTATGATGGTAGTGCAGGAAGGCGGTAATAATTACCAGAAATGGCTCTACGAATACAATGATAAAGGATTGAAAATAAACGAGTCCTGTTATAATAAACAGAAGCAGCTGATCGGAAAGGTCGCTTATCAGTACAGCGGTAAATAAAATGATTATGCGCATCTTATTCTTCTTCCTTTTTTTAACCGGTGCCGGGTCTGTCTGCCGGGCCCAGGAGCTCGACTTCCCCGATTACCGCAGCAAAAAGGACAATTTCTCGAAGATCTCCGACAAGGTCGTCCGGGCCGATGTCGCTTCTTTTGCGCTGGCCGCAGTGGATGAGAGCATCGGGAAAGCCGTGCTTAAGGGCCTGCCCGTAAAGGATTATGGCAGCAATTTCATGAAATGGGAAGGCGAGGATATACAGGTGATCGTTAAGACCGGGGTGTTCTTCCCGTCAAAGCATAAGATGAATTATCTCGAAAAGCACCTGGTGAAGATCGATGGTCACCCCTATTATGGAGGTAATTATGGAGAAATGCCAAAAAATACGGTGGATGCCATCACAGTGGTCGTGGGAACGGACACGGTCGCCATCCCTCCCGCCGCCTACTCCGACCTGTACGATCCCAGGTTCAGCTTCAATCAATCCGGCGCCACCCGCACGCGCAACGGCGTTTTTATTTCCAACGACAAGCATACCTTCTATATCTATGTGCTGAATATAGAATCCGGCGGCTCGGAATACACCTGGGTGATCCGGGACAAACAATTTTTACGCAGAGTGGTAGACTTTGGGTTTCTGACGAAATAGATCAATATCTCCACGACATCAGATCGGCCCCTTTTGGCGCACGCGTCTTCACTTCTTCCGCCCATTTCCGGATATACATCTGGTGATACCGCAGACGGCTGATATAATTCGGGTTCTTATGATCTCCATTCCAGCAGTGCTCTGCCCGGTCGCCATAGTCCACTTCGCAGTTACAGACAGGGGCCTTCAGCTTCTTCAGGATATCTTCGGCCGAATACACGGCATTATTGAGGTAGTAGCTGTCCATGTCCCCTACATAAATATGGATCTTGCCGCTGAGCTTCTGCCCGAGCTTTGCCCAGTCACGCTCGATGATATGGGCCAGGTCGAAATGTTCTTTCCAGTAAGCGGCGACGGATGAATCGATGGCGCCGGTATATTTATCGAAGATCCTCTTCGGGTAACCATCGGCATCCGCAGGAGAAAAAACGGCCTCCCAGATATCGTACTGATCGCCGCTCCGGCTACGTGTGCCGAGGGCCAGCTCCCGTTGGTTGGTCTCCTTCACCGTAGCGCTCACATGTCCCAGATAGTCCCGGTGGGCGGGACGTGGGGTCTTTTTGAAATCGCTGGCGGGGTAATAAGCATTCCGGTCGTTATAGAGATCGATCGTGGTGTAATGATGGAAGTCGATGGGATCGGGACATGCCGCATAACAGCCGTTATACTGGTCGGGGTAGAACACCTGCACCGCCAGCGCTTCCCATCCACCCGTCGAGCCGCCATACACAAACCTCGCCCATCCCTGCCCGATACCACGGAAACGGCGTTCGATCTCCGGGATCAGCTCATAGGTTATGGCATCCCCATAAGGACCGAGGTTCTCCGAATTGACCGCATAGCTGTCGTCATAATAGGGATTGGCATGTTCGATCTCGATGGCCAGGACCCTTGGAAATCCCGGGCCTGTCCATTGCTTATAGAAATCGTATTCCTCGCGCTGAACGATCCTGTTGTACCCGGCGAGGTGAAACCTTGCGCTGGAATCGGGTTTCAGGTTTTCATCCGGGGGCGTGGTGCGCCACCCGCCAAAGTCCGAAGGGAAATGTCCGTGAAAGATCGCCAGCGGATATTTTACATTGGGGTGTGCGTCAAATCCCTCGGGCAGCAGTATGTGCGCACCGATAAACATCGGTCTGCCCCAGAATGCGGTGAGCAGTTTGCTCTGGATCTTTATATGTCTGACATAACGGGTGTCCACCGGCTCCTGGATCGGCGGAATGAGCTGGTCGATGGTAATGCCGGTCTCTCCCGAACGAAGGGGATCGAAATGGATCTTTACCGGAGTGGAATAGATATTGCCCGGCGCCTGGTTCCAGTGCTGGCCCTCGCCCCGGTCCATCGGCAACCGGACGATATGACCATTGGCCAGATGGAAGGTCTCGTATTTGTGCAACAGGGCCTGTACATAATAATCTCCTGCGGGCACTTCGGACAGCCTCTCGACCGGATAGCCGAAGGCGTGCATATCTACCAGACGGGAGCTGCCAGCCTGCCAGTTGTCGACGTCCAGACCGAATACCATCTGCGTGCCCGGATCATCGCTGATCTGCGAACGGGGTTCACCTTTGGGATTGTTGGATAAGAGGAGCAGCAGGCGGCCGTCCAGCGAGCTTTGTTGCAACGCAGGGGCAATGTTTACCCGGAAGGTCTGGGCATTGCTGCGGGTGCCCAGGGCAAGCAACAGCGCGATGAGCAGAATGGATGATGGTGAGGCCGGCGACGCGATCGGTAGAATGGATGCCGGTGCGGTCGTCAGGATACGCGCAAGGGACGGCCAACAGGATTTTTTATTCACAGCGATTGTTTTTTAGCGTTTGGTCTTCTTCGCAAGGGGCTTTGGAGCGGATCCTTTTGCCGACTTCTTTGCCGTACCGGCAGGATGTTTGACCGGAGCCTTGCCCTTTTTTGCGTCCAGCTCCGCGACCAGTTTCTTACCCGCCCTCAGCCGCCAGGCCGCCTGAAACAGGATCTTCAGCTCCTTTTGTCTGACCCTGACGAGCCGCACCAGCACCCAGGGATAATTCCGGTAGTGCTCCGTGAAAAAATAAACCTCGGGGTCTGCCTTCAGCCATTTCTCTCTTTCGTCCGTGTAGACCACCAGTGTCTCTCCATCTTCCTTAATACGGACGAACAGTTTCTTATTGACAAAGAATCCGGGCGTCCCATAAGAAGTCCCTTCCGTTACCGCCGGCAGGGATAACAGCAGCGGACGGAGCCGCTCCATGTAGATAAATACATCGATATTCAAGGTTTCTTATTTTTAAAGCGCGTCCCGCTTATCCATTCACAACAACCCCTTTCGTCTCCAGATACTGGTAGACTTCCGTCCGGATCTCCGCGGAAGTCTTGCCGGTCTGGGTAATATCGTTGACCCAGAAATAGACTTTTAATTCCATGGACTTTGAGCTGACCGTATTCAACATTACCTCGGGATCCCGTTGCTCCAGCACATTGTGATTTTTCTTGACGATAGCTTTGATCTCATCCTGTCCCAGGTCTTCAGGATTGTTGAGCTTGGCAATAGTAAAGGGCAGGACTACCCGCACATGATTGTTGCTCAGGGTCCAGTTGACGATATGGTTCGAGAGGATATCCCCATTGGGTATGATCACTTCGGCGCCATCTTCTGTGAGCAGTGTGCTCGAGCGGATACCGATCTCTTTTACCCGGCCTTTCTTATCCCCGATCTCCACGGTGTCCCCGATCCGCACGGGCCGGTCGAAAATGAGGATGATGCCCGACACGAAATTGTTGACGATACTCTGCAGGCCAAGCCCGATGCCCACGCCAAGGGCGCCCAGGATTACCGTTATCCGGTCTACGGCCAGTCCCGATGCCGCCACGGCCAGAAGAAATCCGCCGGACAGTAAGATAAGCCGGGTCACCAGGAGCCTGGACCGCTGTCCTTTATCGTCGATGGAGGCATCATCTCCGGTATCCCCGAAGAAATAAGCAATATATTTTTGAAGAAAATTCGCAAACCAGATGATCCCGAGGAATAACAATATTCCCCCCAATGTGAAAGAGAAATTCCCTACTTGCCGCGTATTGGTGAAGAGTTCTACTAAGGTATCGTTGATCGCATCGAACAGGTTCAGGTTGGTGGTAAAGACGATCAGCCACAATACAATGGCAAGCGCCATCGATATACGCCTTACAGATCTGGAAATGGTCCGGTAATCAAACCCCTCCGGATATTTTTTCCGGATCCGGCTGGTCTGGATCTGCAGCAGAAAAGACTCCAGCACCAACTGTACAAAGACGCCCAGGCTGACGGTCTGCGCAAAAGAATATACCGCCGTGGCTCCGAAGATCTGCGAAAGAGTGACCCGTCCGAATAAATTACACAAGATGGCCAGCAGGTTGAGTAACAAATAAAGACCTGCGGCAAAAGAGATCCACCTGGACTGCCCCGTCACCATACCCAAACCGCCTGATTGCGCAGTATTCCCGGCAGCAGGCTCAAACAGGCTCTTGCGGCGGAACAGAAAGAAAACACCAAACGCAAAGGATGTGCTGTCTACCACCAGGTTCAACCAGCGCTGCATACTCAGGGGAAGGCCCAGGATACGGGTGACCGGCAGGAGCAGGAACAGGACAAGGAACAGGCACCATGCGTAGAACAGGTTCCTGGGCAGCCGTTTGCGAAAAACAACCGTCAGGAGCAGCATCACCAGGAACTGCACCGACTCGATATAAATGGCCGGCGCATGCAGGTCGAACAAAGGCGCCAGGCTGAGGATAAAGACCAGCGCTCCTCCCACCGGATAAGCCGTGATATATTTAAAATGAAAGGTCTCAATGGCTTTTAACTTATCCAGCCTCCGCAACGACCGGAAATTATAGGCTATCCAGCAAAAAAATACTATCCCGGTCACGAGCAGCCAGAACCGCTTGCTGCGGGTATTGGAAAAATAATAGCGCGCCAACTGCTGTTCGCTGTCAACAGATTTTTTAAAACTTTCCCTGGAATAATTGGAGACCGAGGTCCTTGGTTCCCATAAATACCTCCGCTCCTTGCCAAAGGCCCTGTTGCCGACCGCCTTCAGCTCCCCGTCCACGCGGTACGTCAATTCATCGATGGTGATGGCATGCGCCGACACCTGGGATTTAAGGGTATTGATTGCTTTCCCGTTCTCCGTCACCAGGCTATCCACCAGCCTCCATTTGGTCTTCAACTGCTGGAGCTGGGGTTGAAATTGGTTCTTCAGCACCGTATCCCTGAAAATGTGCATCATCAGTGTGTCTTTCCGCAGATCATCGATCTGTTTCCGGACCCCGTCGAGGACTGTATCATACCGGTCCAGCAGTCTGGTATAATTGTGGGTGTTCTTGCTCATGGCATCCAGCAGCGTATTGAACATCTGCAGGTTACGGATATTCAGGCTCCGGTCGGTAACGGACATCCTTTCTTTCAGGATATTCAGGGCCGAATCCCCCTGATCGAGATCGTCGCTGATCTCATCGAGGCGAATAAACGATTCCGTAACGACCGGTACCTGGCTCAGCATCTGGTAGATCTTTCCCAGATCTTCCGCATAATCGCTCGTGGAAGGCACCGTGATCGTCGTAAACAGGGAAGAATCGAATTTCCTCCGTTCACGCCTGAACGTGTCCCGGAAGTACTCCGGTTTTCTATGTCCGGGCTTGCCCAGTTCCGTACTGATCGTTTTCAGGCGTACGGACCGTGAAGAATCTGTGGTAAGTGCCGGTTTCTGACGCGCAAGGCTATCCATCTGGGCAACGCCGGGAACCGCTGCGGCAAGGACAAGCAGCAGCAATAAAAAAACTTTGTTACAGGAGGTGTCGATCATAACTCAGTTGCCAAAACTACCGAATTAAAGGGGCCCCGGCAACAAAAATCCCGGGAAGCCACTTGCTGCGCGGCTCCCGGGAATCGGCCTGTCGGCCCGTAAATTACCGGTGATCAGATCTGGCAAATCGCCGGAACTCAGATCCTGTCCTTTTTTATCAACTCCCCATCGGGTGAGAAATACAGGATACGCTCTTCGAGGTACGCATCATGATGATCGGAATCCAGCAGGCTTCCATTACTGAGGTGCAGAACGTAGAGTTGGGTCCCGGGCGTTTCCAGATGCCGGATAGCATTGACCTTCCAGTTGATATGCCCGCTGCTCCCCCAGCCTGCCTGCACTTTCTCCGGAAGATGCCGGGTCCACCTGATCTTTGTTTCCGTTCCTTTCCATACTCCGCTGGCGGTATAGTGGGCGTTGCGTTTTTTCCCGTCCAGCATGAAGCTTGCATGATACCCTTCTTTCTTAGTCTTCCATTTGTCCACTTTTACATCCGGGTATTTCGTGGAATGGGCCGTAACGATATGTTGAGGGATTTCTTCTTGCCGGTCCTGTTGCGCAAACATATCCTGGGTCAGGAACAAAACGGTGACGATAACGAATACTTTTTTCATTTTACTGATTTTTGAGAATAAATAAGGGTTGTGCAGACGCTGTCGACCTGCCCTTCCCGAGCGGGTCCACTTGAGCGAATCATGAATAATAGTCGCGGAGGATCAGGCGCAGGGAGGACCGCGTGGCGTGGCCGTTAGCTGGTCGGAAGTAACAGGAGCGGGGTCCGGCGAACCAAGCTTGCCATAGATCGCCAGCACTCCAGGATCCGGCATGATCTGAACGGAACAAATGGTATAAAAATATGGACCATGATCACGCTTGTCTGCGTCCCGGGGTAATTTTTTAAACTCGCTGTTCTTATAGACCGGTAAATGCTCGACGCCATAGGTCAGGGAAGAAGGATCGTCCGGAACTGCTGCCGATAAAGGTCTGCAGTCGCCCTGAATAGTAAAAAGGAAAAAATAAACCGTTATCGCCAGCAGCTTAGGGCCCAGATCAATATGGTATTTTTTTTCCGTGAACATAACCAGCCGAAGATAGGAAACGGTTCCTTAAGAAAAGCTTAAAAAAAGCCTGCTTTTCCGCAATAAATTCCCAATATGAGAGTTATGGTACAATTAGTTTGTTTTAAATCCAATATCCATGTTATCCGGAATCACATCTTTGCAATGGGGCCATTTGCCTGTGAATATTAAAATCAAGTGTATAGACGAATCCGGCAATACTGTCGATCCCCTTCTCTTGAACGAAATCGATTATCTCTCCCAGTTTCAGCATAAATGCGTCGTAAATAAAGTTTACCGCGAAATGCTCGCCGAAAACCGTTCCGGCATCATCGAGGTCTACCAGGACAAGATCATCGTAAAAGATAATTAAGGAAGGAACCGGAACCCCCGGAATCTCATTTCCCGCCCAGTCCCCCACCCTGTGCGCCAACGCGGCTTTCTTCTTCCTCGGTGCTGGTCTTTCGTTGTCTGGCCGTCTTCACCTGATTGCTCCCGAATTTATAGGTAAAATATAGTTTCAGTTGCCGGCTCTCGAAATGTCCGGACGAAAGGAGGTACTGCCCTGCAAAATCACTGGTGGCGGTCCAGTGCAGGCTGTTGAAGATATCGCTTACGGATGCCTTCAGCGTAGCCCTGTTCTTCAGCAGGGCTTTTTGAAAACCTCCGTCGATGCTGGCCATGGCATGGGTCTTGAACGTGCCTTCCCATACGGATGGAGAGGTATAAAACCCGCTCAGTTGCCCCGTCCAACCCTTGCCAAGGGTAAAGCTTTGTTGTGCGTACAGGTTGAGGGAGAAAACATTCAGGTCGATCGTCCTTCCGCTGCCGAAATTAGCCTGGTACAAGGAATAATATGCGTTCACATTGGCAAATACACTGTACCATTTATACTGGAACGGATAGCTGACATTGATGCTGGTGATATCCTGGGTCGCCAGGTTCTTCTTGGTAATAAAAGCCTTTGACCTGTCCACCGTATCCACCAGTTGGGTGAATACATCCTTGACATGGCTGTAGTTCAGCGTGGTGGTCAGCTTATACTTGTACACATAGGTTAGCCCGAGGCTGTTGGTGTACTGGGGGTTCAGCCCGGTGTTGCCCTTCCGGGAAGTGTACTCATCCAGCTTGAACTCGAAAGGGTTCAGGTCCTGGTAGGCAGGCCGGTCGATCCGGCGGCTATAGGTCAGCGTCCATTGCTTCACCGGGTTCTTATTCCAGGTGATCGCGGCGCTGGGGAAGAAGCCAGTATAATGGCGGTCGAAACCCGAATCATAGTCCATATAATTCCCACCCTCGAGCTTGTGCCCGCGGGAAACCCCCGTGGCATTTGTATTCTCCACCCGCAACCCAGCCTGTAACGACCAGCCTTTCAGGGTCCGGTTGTAATTGGCATAAACGGCGTTGATATTCTCCTTATATCTGAAGTTATTGCTGTGCAGGGTATCCATTATTTTGCTGGCACGGTACACATCATACTGCTGGAAATCATTCCCGCTGTTCACAAAGGATGTCTTGCCGCCAAGGCCCAGACGACCCTTTGCAAAATTCTGTTCGTAGTCCGTCTTGAAACTATAGATATCGATATCGGTGGGCGCCAGCATATTGAAAACATCGCCGTAGAGCAGCGTGGTTCCCGAAGGATCGAAATAAAGATTTGGCTGGAGCTGGTTGCTCTTTATCCGGTAGATCCCATAGTCCCCGTCCATATTCAGCTCATGCCCCAGGCTATCCGTGTGATGATAGTTGAGGTTCATGTTGCCATTGTCCCTCCGGCCCGTGCTGCTGTTATTCGCCTGCAGGATCCGGTCGACCTTGCCGGTGGGGATATAGGAGATCGGCGTGCTGCTGCCCGTCTCGACGGTATTGTCGGATAAGGTTCCATTCACCAGGATGCCGAAAGTATTCTGCTTGTTCAGAAAATAATCCACGCCCGCCTTGAAGCTGTGGCTGCCGGAGATCATTTTGATCGACGATTGCTGATCGAACAGCGTGTCCAGTTGCTCGCGCCGCAGCAACATAAATGTGGTGGCTTCGGTATGGTTATAATTGTAATTTCCGAATAAGTTCCAGCGTTGATCGCGGTGGTTCAGCGACAGGCCTCCGTTGTAGTTCGGATGCGTACCCAGATTGTAGCCACCGGTCAGCGATCCGTTGGTGCCATACGATTTATTTTTCTTCAGCCTGATATTGATGATGCCCGCATTTCCAGCCGCCTCGTATTTTGCAGATGGATTGGAGATGATCTCTATGGATTCGATCTCTGCCGATTGGATCGTTTTGAGATAATCCGAGAGGTCCGTTCCGTTCAGGGGCACCTCCCTTCCATCGACGAAGATCTTTATGCCATTCTTGCCGCTGAGGCTGATATTATTATCCTTGTCCACCATGATGCCGGGTGATTTTCGCAGCAGCTCCAGGGCATCCTCGCCAACGGCGTTGATATTGCCTTCCACATTCAGGATCATCTTGTCCGCCTTCACCTCGATCACCGGCTTGCGTCCGCTGACTACGACCTGTTTCAGGTCTCCGGCCATCCTGTGCATCTGCACGACAGGCGCCGTTGCCGGTTCGTTACCCCCGATGGAATACGATGCAGAATGCTGATCGGCGTAGCCGATACTGGATACCTGGAAAAAATAACGACCGGGGGCGATGGCATCGAACAGATATTTGCCTTTTGCATCCGTGACGGTGTATTTCACGACGGAGGAGTCCGCTGCTTTGCGGATGGCCACGGAAGCACCCGCGACCGGCGATTGCCCATCCAGGACGATACCCGAAATTTGTTGTGCATGGGCGGCAGCGCCAGAGATGGAGAGCAAAAGGAACAAAATAAAATTACGCATAGAATTAGCTTTTAGTGGAGTAAAGCTATTCAGGACGGTCCGTGTCTTTGTCTGTTTTTAGCCGAATGGAAGCATATTCGATGAACTGTCGGGTTTGCACGATGAACGGGGTGGTTGAGGCGCTGGATTCCGGCGGGCGGGGATCAGCCCTGGATCCTTTTCAGCACCTGCTGCCTGTGCTCGCGGGAGATGGGAATAAGTTTTCCTTCGATCTCCACGCAATTCCCTTCGATCATATTTACCTTATCGAGGGCGATCGTAAACGACCGGTGGATCCGTATAAATTTCTCCGGAGGCAGCTTGTCCGTTATTTCGGTGAGGGATTGGTAGGATATCAGGGCTGCGGTGGTAGTCTTTACCCGGATATAGTCCTTGAGGCTTTCGATATAAAGGATATCCCCGATGAGGACCCTGATGAATTTCCGGTCGACCTTCAGGAAAAGATAATCGCTGGCGGGGGATACTTTTGGTGCTGCTGGCGACGTCGCTCCCTGGAGCGGGACCTTCATTACCTTTTCCATGGATTTCATAAACCGGGAAAAAGGGATGGGCTTGACCAGATAATCGATCACTTCGAATTCAAACCCTTCGACGGCGTATTCCCGGTAGGCGGTCGTGATGATGACGGCGGGCGGCTCCCTGATGGTCTTCAGGAACTCCAGACCGGTCAGCAGGGGCATCTCGATATCCAGGAAGATAAGGTCGAAGGAGCCGTGCTGTAGGGCTTGAAATGCCTCTACGGCGTTCTCACAGCGGGCGATATGCTTCGCGTCCAGCCGCAGCAGATAATTTTCAATGACATCGATGGCCAGGGGCTCGTCATCCACGATCATATAGCGGAGATCCTTCAGCATACGGGTATTTTTAGCTCGGCGATATAGATGCCATTCGCTGTAGAAGTATCGAGGGAATAGCCGTCTCCGTACAGCAGATCGAGCCTTCTTCTGCCGTTCTTCAGTCCGATGCCCGCATTCTCCGTCGAAACCTCCTCTTCCGGGGCAGGATTTTCGACGCGGAATCGCAAGAATCCGTTCTCCACCCGCAGCGAGATATCGATATTTATTTTGTTGATATTATTTTTGACGCCATGCTTGAAACTGTTCTCGATAAAGAGGATCAGGATCATCGGGGGTATATTCATTTCCTCTGTCTTTCCCTGGAGGGTGAAGGACACGGACAACCGCTGGCCAAAGCGCAGCTGTTCGACGTCCAGATAGTTCCGCAGATAGCTGATCTCCTTATCCAGCGGCACCAGGGCCGAATTGGACTCATAGAGCATATAGCTCATCAGGGCCGACAGCTTGAGCACCACTTCCGGCGCAAGGTCGGATTTTTTCAGGGTGAGGGAGTATAGGTTGTTAAGCGTGTTGAAGAAGAAATGAGGCTGGATCTGCGATTTGAGGAAGTTCAGCTCCGTCTGCAGATACTGCTTTTCCTTTTCCTCCATCCACTGCCGGTTAACGATCGAATCCTTGAGAAATTTTATCGCCGTCGCCAGCCCCACCAGATAAAAGTTATCGACGATATACACCAGCACATTGGAGATATTCATGGGAGCCAGCTTCGCATACAGCTTTGACCCGAAATGCGTGTACACCTCGTTGATGAGGATCGTCTGAACAGATATGAATGCCAGGCTGAGGCAGAAGAACAGTCCATAAAAAAAATATTTTCGCCGGAACAGGAACCGGGGGATCAGGAAATACAGGTTAAAATAGACGATAGCCATCTGCAGGGCAAAGGGAGCCAGCAGCTCGATGAAAAAAAGCGGGCTGCGCACCATGTACATGCTCATATACAGGGATACCAGGAACCCATAGTAGACCAGCCAGAAAATCGTATGATAGACCCATCGCCTTTTCAACAAGCCGGAATATTGGATCCTTTCCCCGATAAAAATGGGGCCCGGAGATGAAATGGTATGTAAAGAAGGCTCTGCCAAGGCATAGACGCTTATCGGCCAAATTTAGGGTTTTTGGCAGCGAAAAATTGCATTGTTCCTTCTATTGCATGGATTGCGCGATGAATGGTTTATTTTGCCCGATGAGGCGCGACGGCGCGTGCCCCGGTCAGTCCTGCGGTTCTGAGCCCGGCGAGTGAGGGCGCCTTATTTCAGCATCTTCTGGATCTGGGGGATATAGGCCGCGCCGACGGGGAGATCCGTGTTCCCGATCCAGACCGTGTTCTTTTCGATCCGGCCGACCTTCCGTTTTGCGACGATATAGGACCGGTGTATCCGGATGAAAGACAGGCTGGGCAATAATTCCAGCACCTCATTCATCGTAAGTCGCGATAATATCTTCTGATCCGCCAGTACGAACTGCATATAATTCCCCGTGCTCTGCACATATAAGACGCTTTCCAGGTCGATCCTGACCTGCTCATATCCGCTCTTGATAAAAATATAGCTTGCAGCAGGGGATATGCCATTCCCCGCCCTTTTCAGCTCGTATTGTTCATAGGCTTTATTACAAGCTTTCAGGAAGCGGGATTGGGAGAAAGGTTTTAACAGATAATCTATGGCGTCCAGCTCAAAGCTCTGAACCGCATGTTCGCTATATGCAGTAGTGAAGATCACCATCGGAGGTGTTGGTATGGACTGTAAGAAATCGATGCCCGAGATATCCGGCATTTTTATATCGAGGAACAACAGATCGACCTTTTCCTTTTGCAGGTAATCCATCGCCTCAAAAGCATTGGTGAAAAAGGCATCCAGCCCGATGAACGGGATCTTCGAGGAAAGGTTTCTGATCACCTCCAGCGCGATCGGTTCGTCATCTATGGCAATGGCTCTGAGCATTTTTATGGGGCGGCTTTGATCAAAAATAGGCAATATTGCATTCCCGGAGCCACCCCTGTGTATGTATGGTCCAATCCATTCTCATGCCACGCAAAGCCAGCCATCGTTCCATCAGGCTACCGGCCGGAAGCCGACACGGGAGCTGCCCGCTAGGGCTGAATGCTCAGTTTTACGATGAACTCAACAGGGCTTGCATGGACTTCCAGCTCGTGCTTTCCGGGGTAGAGCAGCTTGAGCCGACCCACCACATTCTTTAACCCGATGCCCGGGCTGGTCCTTTCCGGATCATTGTCCTTCCGGGAATGCACGCTGTTGCTCACCCTGAAATGAATATTCTTCTCGTCGCAATGCAGCCTGATCCTGACCCACGACTTTTCCTGAAGGCTGATCCCATGTTTAAAAGCGTTCTCTACAAAGGGGATCAGCAGCATGGGGGCGATCCGGTGATCACAACCCTGTTGCTGGATATTATCCTCGATGAGGATCTCCGGAGAGGATTGGGTCCTCAGCTTCTGTAAGGAGATATAATTGTTCAGATAGCCGATCTCTTTGGCCATCAGGATGAGATCGAGGTTATTTTCTTGCAACATGAAGCGCATCATGTCGCCCAGCTTCTGCACGCCGTCCGCCGTTCGCTCCGCCCCCTCCTGAAGGGCGGTTCCGTATAAGGTATTGAGCGTATTGAATAGAAAATGAGGGTTGATCTGGGAGCGCAGGAATTGCAGATCGGCCTTTGATTTTCCCAGCGCCTTCTCTAGGCCCCTTAACTGGAGGATCCTGTCCTTCCGTTGCTGATAAAAGAACCAGGATACGGGTGTTACGATGAGCAGCTGAAGGAGCCAGATCAGTAGCAGAGCCAGGGGACCCTCGAAAACGGCCACGGGCGGAAAAAAAACAAGGGTCCAGGCAAAGGAGGACAGCAACAACCTTAAGATATTGGCAGGCGCAAATAAGGGGCCCTGTCCTTTCAGGGGAAAGATCCAGTACATATTGGTCATGAATACAAGGAAAGAGGGAACGACGCAGGAAAAAAATAAGGTAATTACCTCATCACGTTCAACAACGTGAAGCGTCTTTGCCATGACCCCTATTATTATGATCGCCGCCACAAAAGAAGTGCATTGATTGGCGATCAGCACGCGGTAAGTCCTTCTCTCGTCCTTTCTTCCGGCAAACCAGATGATCGTTTCGCGTACGATAGCATATATGGTATACATGACCACCATGATCGTAGCCGTATATATTTCCTGATTCAAGGCTATCTGTGGCAGAGCATGATATCCCGCCGTTGGAAAAAAGCTGAAGCCCGGATAAGTAAACAAATACTGAAACTCAAAGTAGCTGGCCACGGCTAACGCCGATCCGATAAAAAAAACGAAGAAAACCCCCAGTAATCCCAACCCAAGGATCTTCAGCAAGAACGATCCTGCCCTTCCTTTCAGCGACAGATCACTGAGCGAAAGCTGAACCTTGAAGGTGCCTGCCACCCTGTTTTTTGGATAGAGAAGGCGGGGAAGGACGAGCCTGTTCAACACGAAAAGGGAAATAAGGATGATCAGGGCAGGAATGGTGTGCGGCAATAAAATATTGCGGTAAAAGTTGAAAAGGATATGTGCGTTGGTAAAAGGAGTACCATAGAGGGCCTCAACCTGTTGTCCGGAAAGCCCGTATATATTCCGCCAGTAGCTGAAGATAAACAGCCCGACAAAAATGCAGGCCATCACCAGCTCATGCTCTCTCCATCTTATTTTACCCGTATTGGTATCGGAAGGTTTCATAATCTTAATTTTCAACAAGATTAAGCAACCCCGGCGGAAGGTTTTTAACGATGTGACGAACTGGCCCGAAAATGTGACGGATTTACCACTACCTTGCAGCGTATAAGAATCCGGTTATACAATGAAAAAGAGTAAGCGCTCTAAAAAATGGTCATCGATCCTCGTCCTGTTCTTTCTCTGCGTGGCCGGCGCGCAGTTTATACGACCCCGCATAGACAATCCCGCGGTGACGGAAGATCTCCAGGCGCCAGCCGGGCTGAAGCAAGTCCTTAAAAGATCCTGCTATAACTGCCATTCCAACGAGACCAGTCTGGCCTGGTTCGATCAACTCACGCCCGCCAATTGGCTGGTGGCCGGTCATATCCGGGAAGGCCGGAAAGTACTGAATTTTTCCAACTGGGATTCGCTGACAAAAGACCAGCAGAAAGCAAAGCTGTTCGCATCCCTTTACCAGGCCGAATATGATGGCATGCCGTTGAGCCAATACACGATGTTTCATCCCGACGCAAAAATAACGGGCCAGGACATTGCTGTTTTTAAGACCTATCTCAGCACGCTGACACCGGGAATATATTCCGACACTGCGAAGGCCCGTGCTGGAGAGCTGCAATACAAAAAATGGATCCAGGCTTCCGGCGGACCATATGCTGCCGGGCCTCCCGGTGCTGGGTCTCCAGGACTAACCGTTTCCGGAGTGGCCATCCTGCCTGAAT
Source organism: Puia sp. (assembly GCA_035317125.1). Taxonomy (GTDB): domain Bacteria; phylum Bacteroidota; class Bacteroidia; order Chitinophagales; family Chitinophagaceae; genus Puia. Next base: position 4,481 of record DATHHO010000276.1, on the reverse strand, counting down.
TTAATGGTATCGGGTACATACCCGGATTCAGGGACTGGGAAGCCATCAGCACGACCGAACGGTTTGATAATGGCACCCTCAGACTGATCCTTGGCAATGATGTGGCCGTCAGGGCTATAAAGGAACAGCATACGAATCCCTGGCCGGACGGCGCCATTTTTGCAAAGGTCGCATGGGATCAGGCAAACGATTCATCTGGCATGGTGCATGCGGGTGAGTTCAAACAGGTGGAATTCATGATCAAGGATAAGCACAAATATGCTTCGTCGGAAGGCTGGGGATTTGGCAGGTGGGTCAAGGGCCTTAGTCTCGTGCCATATGGAAAGGATGCAAACTTTGTAACGGAATGTGTGAATTGTCACCGGCCGATGAAGGACAATGATTTTGTCTTTACCATGCCCATCCATCCCCTCCAGGCCATAGCGCCGGATAGTCTGGCGCCCAACCCGCTTGCGGGCAAGGTGATCAGCACCATCGTCGACAAGCGGAACAAGACCATGTCCACGCTGTATGGAAACGAGATCACCCTGAAAGCCACCCGGACAGGCATCCCGGCAGGTTATCCGCCAGGATCCATTTTATCGCTGGTTACCTGGCATCAGAAGGAGGACATCCATTATTTCGGGGCCAATATTCCGGGTCTTGTCGCCTCTGTTGAGCAGTTGGTATTCGGTACAGATCTCCAAAAAGCGTCATCGCCGTCTTATGCTGTCTATGAAGGTCTCCCTTTGAGAAAGAGCGCCGAACCCGAGGCCGGGAGAGTCAAGACCAGAACAGCCTGGATCATGGATCAGCGGGCATCGGTGATGCCGTGAATTTTCTACTGTTTATCGAGGCTCGTTATCAATTCCATTTCGCCATCCTTATTTATCAGGACGCTCTTATACTCTTTTTTATCTTCTAATTGCACGATATAAGTAATATCCCCGGGCGACCGGATCTCCTTGACCACATCTATCACGTAGTCATAATAGACGCTCTTCACCTGCGCACGGATGGAGCGCAGTAATTTATCTTCCGGATAAGAGATCAGCGTATGCACCCAATTTCCCCTGAGGTCATAATAAACCCAGAAAGCCGATTGATCCGCCTTGAAATAGGCGACAAAGCCATCCTTTTCTATACGCCAGTCCTCATCGTCGACATTCCTGAACTCATTTTTAAAATTGCGTACAGCCCGCGTGCTGATCTCGTTTATCCAGATCTTTTCCGTTGCGCCATTTTTACCGGCTGAGACCTCGGGCCGGAAGATGAGCATCTGCGCGGAAGCCGTGTAGACAGAGATCAATATGACCAGCAAAATGGATGAGGTAAGGGAAACAACCGCTGCGATTAGCTTTTTCATCTGATTGAAATTTATTGTTAAAAACAATTTGACGGAATTCTCCGTCAAAAGAATAACAAATAACCTCGGTCTTTTTTGAATTTAGTCCGGGATCCTGCCCGACGAGTAAGATCACGCGGGAAGCCCTGAATATGGCGTATTGCAATGAAGTATTGAAGCAGATCGCGGGGAAGTAAAGGCTACGAGAAATAGAGGTCCGCCTCGGCTTTGCGCCTATGCACGAGGTCATCCGAGACCTTCAGCTGCCCATCCACATGAATTTTAGTCCACATCATAAAAGCGTCCCGGATCTTTGGGTCCGCGGGATTTGCATTCACCAGGCGCAGCAGGGTGCTACCGTGAAGGGCGCCGGTACCCACATTATACGCAAAATCGATCAAGCTATCTATTTGGTTTTGAGTGAGTGTAACCGTAACCATTGTAGCCACAGCTCTGGCAGTGAGATTTACAACATGCTGTAGATACTCTTCCGCTTGTTGCTCACCAATTGCCGCGTCATGCATTGTTACTTTTGTTCCATCTGGATAATAGGTTGTCCCGTACCCAATTGTGGGAACCGACGCAGTATCAAGATAACTGTGTAAGACGCATCCTTCTTGAGATTTTATGAGGTTTAACCCATTGTCTGATATTTGCATTTTCGTTAATATTTATATTTAAAAGTATACCCTTTAGCAGTTTTTGCAATCCCTCTAAGGCATGCTGAAATATTCGTCACGCATACCAATAAATCTTTAGCACATTGTATTTGATTCTTCCAGGTTCCAATAAACTCGTTAGTCGTTTTACTGAAAACATTAAACTCTCTTTCTCTGAACTTTCTCATTCCTGCGGAAAGATGTTCTTTATATACAGGATTCCCTCTTGCTTCATTCAATTTTATTAACCTGGCCCTATTATTAGAATGAAGCTTATTTATCCTCTCCTCTTTTTGTTTTAGGGCCATATTATTCCAGACGGCTTTAGTAATTCCTGATTTTTTCCTTTTTTGTTCATCGGATCCTAATGTTAGTCTTATTCCTTCGATTCTTTTAGCAATTACATCGGGTTCAGAAAATACTCGTTTTGCCGATTCGGAAAATATTGCCTTAATTCTATCGAAATCATTATTAATGCCAGCTCTGATTTTCCTTATTTGTCTATTTTTATATGCAGGATCGCTCCAATTTTTTAATTTAGAAACACTCATTTTTTGTTTCGTCTTTTCAGAAATAATTTTGCCCGCTTGTCCGCCAATTTGAAGGTTGGTCAAGTCACAACCACTGTTTTTATATAATATGATAAAGAATGTCTCGAATGGGTCAAGATTCTTGATTTCAGCTTCACAAATAATCTGCATTACAGGTTTTAGTCCAGCCTGCAATATTCCTTTGATCCAGCAATTGACATGAGTTGAAAGTCTTTGGCTATCGCATAGATGTTTCTTAAATCTATCCTTCGGCCTTACAATCGTTTGTCCGACATAACGTATTTCACTGGTCCTTGGATCAATCATCCTGTATATATAACCTGACAATTTCATTGTACAAAAATAGCATTTATATCTATTTTTTTACGATCACGATTCATCAACACTTTGATAAATTATTCCAATCCTGAACACGCTCATAATGGTTTTATCTTATAGTGGACCGGAGTAATGATATCCCCCTCATGAAACCCCCATCCGATATTGGACAGGCTTATTTTGCGGCCGGCGATCGCCGTCACAAATCCGAGAGGGTAATTACTGCCTGTAATAGTATGATAATCATCTTCGAATTGTTTTGTGCATACCAGCAGGTCCCCGACTTCCAGCCCTGTGACCGGCATCCCGGAAATAAACCAACCATTGAACGTGGACCGGTTGACATGCAGCGTATCTTGCCCGCCCAGATAAGCCCTGTTGTCATAGGCGTTGGAGCTGAGTACGCCGGTCATTGTTCCATACCAGTAAAACATGCTACAGTTGTTGAACTGCGGAAGGTTGCCGGAGCCATTCCAGCAAACAGGCGGGGCGTTGAAGGTCATACCCAGAAAAGTATTGGTCGGGAAGTCAAGGACGATCCTCGAAGGCCGTGTATTGTAGAGTCGCTGCATACCGCCTGTCCAGGTGGTGGCATAGCCTGCATAATAGAAATCCGGGGAAGGGCTGCCTGGGTCTGCATTCTGGTAATCGATCTGGACATCATCGAAATGGGCACCGACCAGACCCCGGACGATGCCGAACTTGAACAGGCCCTCGGCATAGATCTGTTTCGCAGACAGCGGAAAGGTCGAGGCATAGACATTAAAGATCTGGTGACAGTTACCTGCTATATTCACCTTCTCGATGAATGGAGATGTGCTGGCATCGTTGTGCGTAAACCCATAGTTTACTCCGTCGAAAACAGTATGCGTATTCCCCCATACCATGAGGTCGCTCACGATATTCGCCTTGCTCTGAGCCTGGCTCCACGCGATCTCTACTTTGCAGGACTGAATACGGTTGTGTGCGACATTGATCAGCTCTCCATTGTATTGCCAGCCACCGGTCTCCTGCAGGCCCACTACGAAATTCGTGATAGCGCAACCGGTAATGGTGATCGCCGTTGAGCCATTGCGGCTCATCCCTTTGACATAACATCTGGCCATCCTGGCGTACTCGGGCCATACGGTACCGAAATAATCCGGATCGCTGAAGGGGTCGATCACTATACCTGCATAAGGCGCCGTACGGTTGTCCGCGCATTTATGGTCATTCCACTCGTTAAAGTGAAGCGTATCGACCTGAATCTGGTTCAGGCCCAACGGGAAATTGTATTTCCCCTGAATGGTGATGTCCTGGATACGGGTGCCCTTGTTGTCCTGCATGATGATGGCCGGAGCATCGGTATATTCGGGGATGATATTCGAGGTATACCCAGGCTGGGCGTTCATGGCGTAGCAAGCACCCTGGATATCATAGGTCACGGTGATATAATCTTTGCCCTGCTGCCAGAAAAGTTCCCAGGGCCGGGAGATATGGAAGTCGCCCTGGCCAAGGATGATCTTATACCCGACATGTTGCTTGCAGAAGTCGGCAGCGGACTGTAGCACAGGCCAACTGTCTCCGTCCTTCACTGGTTTTACAAAAATGCGGTGGCCCAGGGTGTCCGGGAGGAATGTCTGTGCGATG
>DATHHO010000275.1:0-5527 GCA_035317125.1 Puia sp. | reverse complement strand
CACCTGCTGCTCTGCCGGGTAAGAAGGATCCTGAAACAAAAAACCAGACCGGACAGGCCCGGTGCAAGGCCGGTCTTTTTCCTGCTGTTTGCTTTATTTGCCGGTCTGATCGGCTTGTCCCGTCCCGAGCGTTCGATTGTCCGGATCATCCGGGACAATAAACAGTCAATCGCTGGAACGGGGATCATGGAATCGCCATCCGGACAGCTGATGCGGAACCGTGTACCATTTAAAGATAAAACCCCTGCACCTTCACCGGCCGCCCTGCCAAAGCTGAGACATGCCGCACCTGCAGACATCGACGCGCCGGAACTGCCGGAAGGATTTGTCATGGCCAGCAATACGGTATCCGGGGACAACGACGAGGATCCGGGTTATCAGCAGACTGCGGAATATAAAGTGTCCGACGCATCAGTCCAGTCCTTCAACCGCGCCTATTCCATTGGACAGACCCCGTATGCAAATGTCGTCGTTGCGCCGGCTGAGCCCGATCAGGAGCAGCCCTTTGTACCCAACTCAAGCTTCTCAGCCGGGCATACGGATGACAGCGCTTATCAGCTGCTGCAACTGGCTACGGCCGCGGACAAAGCGGCGAGGACCGAAATGGAAAGAGGTATAAAAGTGCTGAGGACAGAACAGGTCACGCTGGGCAGGATACAGCAGGTGCTGTCGATCCGCATCAAACCGGCCACCGTCACTGCGGTAACGGCTCGCCCGGATCTGCGGAGGATCCAGAAGCAGCTTGGAGAAGAACAAACGAGGCTGAAAAATGAATACCGGCAAAAGCAGGAGGAACTGCTGAAACAGCTACAGAAAGCCGGGAAGAAGAAGATCATTATTTATATCTAAGCCGGTCGCCCGATCCAGCGGCGGATTGCAGGCAGAGGCTGACTCAGCCGGGTTGCAGAGGAGGCTGGCATCAGCCTACCAGACATTCTTTGGACACCAATCCCCATATTTATTGCCGATAAGAAATCCCAGCACGATCTCATGCGTGCCTTTGCTCACCGTGTTGAGCTTTGAAGTGGTAAGATCATAGGAATATCCCAGATTGAAGGTGTTGGAAACATTGAGCCCGACCATGGCGGCAAAGCCATCATAGGTACGGACGCTGGCCCCTATCCAGAGCAGGTCCTGATATTGCAGCTTGGCATTGATGTCGACCTGTAGGGGTATGGGCGCAACATATTTTATCATCACCGAGGGGGTAAGATTGAAATCCTCATCGATCAGAAAACGATAGCCTGCCGTGCCGAATAAATGCGGCACGAGCCTACCGGGCTGCAGCGCCACCTGTCTGTCGATGAAGGATACTTTCTGGGGAATGATCTGCTGCGCTGCCAGCCCGACAAAATAATCCGCGGAATAGACCCAGAGGCCGGCATTGAAGTCCGGTCTGATCGTGTTGATCTGACCGCTGCTGTAGACAGCCGGATCGACAGGAACATCGAAGAACAGCTTATTCCGGTCGAGGCTGAGTTCGCTGACACCTGCCGCAAAGCCGAGGGCCATACTGGTGCGGGTGGAAAGTCCCAGATGATACGCGTAGGTAGCATAGGCCGAGAAGCGGTTGAGCGGTCCTGTCCGGTCATCGAGAATGGTCAGCCCAATCCCGTGATGAGGTTTTGCGGCGGTGTAATCTTCCCAGTAATTCTTCCCCCGCGGGTTCTGACCCGGTTTGTGAAAAGAGGTGGCGGTCTCGCGGTCATCCTGTTTTCCCAGCGGTCCCTGTATGGTAAAATAGGTCGTCACGGGTGCGTCCTGCAAACCTACCCACTGATGGCGGTGGCTTATTTTGATATCGGTATAATTCTCGATCCCGGTCAGGGCGGGGTTGATGATATAGTTGTTGAGGATGTATTGTGTGTATTCGGGCTTTTGCTGAGCTTGTAACAGCGTTCCCATTAAGATCCCGGCGGCAACCGTAAAAAGCGACTTGATAAACTGGGGACGGCCCATCCTGTAAATTAGGAAATTCCACCGAAGAATGAACGTGCATTTTTTCCTTCGCAGAAGAGCAGGTCAAGGATGGAAAGGTTGGGCAGGAAGCCGGTGCGTTCTTCAAAGACCTGGCGGTATTTTATGGGGGGAGCGGGGGCCGGGCTGGGAACGATTCCGGGACCAGGGACATGGGAGACATGATCCGCTGAGCCAGAGCCGGGCTCATGGGGGGCCTTCAGCATCCCGATCGTTACGGGCCGGATAGCACCCCGGAGGTCGAGCCAGTCCTTCTCATCATAGTCCTTCTGAAAGGCATCGGTGAGGGAGATCTTTACGGAGAGGCCGAGAGTCCGGACCGACCATTCAAAGCAGGCAAGGTCCCAGTCCATTAAAAAAGTGAACGGCCGCCGGTAGAGTTTCAGGAGTTCATCCTGATAAAATTCAAACCAGGGAGAGCGGTTGTAGCAGGAGACGATGGTCTTCCAGTGCTGCCCCTGCCAGTCCTGTCTGGCTGCAATTCTGACATCCTTCATAATGGTCTTCTGATCGCGTCCGTGCTCGAGGGGAATGCTGAGTCTGATGATCCCATCTGCCCCCGCGATCTGGCAGCGGTTGCGAAAACTCATTTTCTGATAGTATTCATATTGCTCAAATACTATATTTGATATTTTATTTAAATTTTTAAATAAGGTATTGGTTGGAAAATATTGAAAATCAGTGATTAAATTCATTTTTTACTATGATTACGATTTATATTTCATGGTTTACGGAAATACAGGTCTTTAAAAGGATTTGTACGAGATTTTTATGCTATTTTAATTAGATATAACCATATTTAAGTACTTTAAAAACAATTGATTTTGATAAAATATATTTACTATTTAATTTGGCGGTCATTTTTCTGTTCTAGCAGGTCGCTGCGGAAGGCAAAAACCAATTATTTTAGTACATAAAATTAAATGTACAAAATCTCGTGGAGGCGGTGAAAATTAAAATATGGTCTGGAGCGGGCAGAAAATGAAGGGGTCTGGGATGGGAGATAATGAGGTCCCTACCCTGTCAGAAATGCAGGGATTGGGGAGGGTTAAAAGCCGGCTGAAGAATCCGGAGACTGAGGAGATGGCCGAGAATTGGGATACCCAGGATTTGGTCCTGGGTACAGGAAGCGATCGGATCAGAGGCTGCCCTGCTGCAGGTCGACCAGCACAAAGCTGTCGCAGGCATCATCATATTTGAATTTCGCGGTGGTGCCTCCGCTGTTGCCGTACCATAATTTCCGTCGCCGGGAAGTAATATTAAAATTCCCAATGCCGACGATTCGGAAGCCATCTCTGACCACTGCCTGACCCATGCGGATCAGATACATTGACCGGTGTCTTTTTATACGGGCTCTGATCTCCTTTTTATTCAGATAGCTGATCCTGAAATGCCCCAGTTGTCCGGGCAGCTGCCCTGACAGCTGAGATGGGATCTCCATATCGATATTCCAGTAGCCGGATGGCGGTAATGGTCCGTCGGTCAGGTATCTTTCAACATAATCCAGATGTAATTTCAACGATTTGTAATAAATGCTGGCGCTGTCAGACGAGCTGTCCGAGATGGTCCTTATTTCAGAAAAAGCGTAAGAATTAAAAAATATACAAAGGGTAAAAAAGAAGAGCCTCTTTTTTTTACACATATATACAGTGTTTTTAATAATGTAACGTATGTCTAAATTTTGTGTAAGAGGATTGCACAGAAGGATAAGAGAGTGAGTATCCAGGATAAATATAAGGCTTTTTTAATCCGGATATGTCAGTATCTGATATATCTTTTTATGGATAATACGGCAATTACCCCGCTGCTGTCATAGAGATAAACGTTGGCTGAGCCCATCCCAAAAACAGTCCAGTATGCCTTCCCCGCTGAAGATGCCGCCGGCGCCAGCTTTATATCTTCCCCGCTGGGGGGCTGGTAAAATGATGAATTATTATGCGTCCCGCTGGGGTGAGAATGCGTGTTCGTCAGGGCGGTTCTGGAAATCAATACATCGACATAAGCGCCGCAACAGGAATCCGGGTCTCGTCTTGGACCCTTATAGGTATTCCGGCTGCTATCCGCCGCTGTGGTGATCCCATATTCGCAGTTATTCGCATCCACTGTATCTCCCTTTCCATTATCCTGCATTACTATGCCCCAATCTGCCCTTCGCCTTGACAGCGGCCATAATCCGATGAGGTTGCCTGTGGCCAGCGCTTCATCAAACCTTCCATTGCGGATAAGATCTTCCGTCCTTTTTGCCTCCTTTTTCAGGATCGGATGGTATTTACCCGGCTGAACGTGGTGGCTGTTGTCATCGCTTCTCCTTTGAACAATCGCTCCCCCAGTCAGGGTAGTCCTGACTATATAGGTTTTTTCCAACGGGGAAGAGCCTCCCTTGTTAATTTCTTTTCCATTCCTGTCGAGGTATATGGTATCCGCAGGTTGTTCAGGCAAGGAAACCCTAAGGAGAGTGATCGATGGCTCTCTGGCAAACAGCGACATCGCTGCCAGGAACAGCATCGGAAATGCTCTGAGCATTTTGGCAGGTTTAGGAACTGATAACAGGGATCGGTTTCTGACGGTACAAAGTTGTGGGACTACTTTCGGAAAGGGATTATCAAATCGGTTTTAAATTTTAAATAAAAACCCGGAAAGCTGGTGGCCCTCCGGGTTCTATATTAATTATAATCAGGATGATCTATCGAATTCTAAGCATTTTCATTTATTGATTCTGTAGAACCTGAACTAGGCCGATGCCGCTCTCTGACTGAGGCAGAGGATAACCCTGCCGGCCGGACGAGGGCCGGGCGGCGCAGACCTATTCCGACAGAGAGATCTGCTTCGTGTTCAGCTCCTCCAGTTTCTTCTTGCCATAAGAGATCCGGGTGATCACGACGAATAATACCGGCACGATAAAAATGGCCAGACCGGTTGCGGCTATCATCCCTCCCAGCACTGTCCAGCCGATCGTATTACGGGCTACAGAGCTTGCTCCCGAGGCCAGCGCCAGCGGCAGCACCCCGAAGATAAAGGCTATGGACGTCATGAGGATCGGTCGCAGACGAAGCTTCACTGCGTCGAGGGTTGCCTGGACGACTTCCATGCCCCGGTCCACCCTTTCCTTGGCAAACTCCACGATCAGGATGGCATTCTTTGCGGAAAGCCCGATCAGCGTGATCAGTCCGATCTGAGCATATACGTTATTGGATAGCTTGGGCAGAAACATAAGGGCGGTGATCGCTCCCAGCGCGCCGATGGGCACGGCCAGCAGCACGGAAAAGGGCACGGACCAGCTTTCATACAATGCTGCCAGGAAGAGGAACACGAACACAATGGACAGCGCAAAAATATAAATGGCGCTGGAGCCGGACTTTATTTCCTGCAGGCTCAGACCCGAGAACTCATACCCATATCCTTCGGGCAGTACCTGCGCAGCGGTACGTTGAAGCGCCTGGATGGCCTGGCCGCTGCTGAACCCTTGTTTGGCATTGCCATCCACTTCCGCGTTGCGGTAAATATTGAAGTGAGAGATCAGCGGAGCGCTCTCGGTGATCTTATAGCTTAC
>DATHHO010000274.1:0-19291 GCA_035317125.1 Puia sp. | reverse complement strand
GGGAGCTGTTGTTGGGTGTTCCCAATCCGCGGATCAGGAGCGAGGCGCCATTCCTGCCCGCCATGCCCGTTGACTGGGTGGCCGACAGACCAGGCACTAACCCGGTGAGCCCTTCCGAAATGTTGGGAAGCGAGCGTCCGGTGATCTTCTCATCCACATTCACCGTACCAACGGCGCCGACAAGGTTTACTCTTTTCTGACGGCCGTAACCGATCACCACCACATCGTTCAGGGCGCTTATCGGTGGTGCAAGCCTGACATTGTACTCAGTTGCATCCCCAACCGTGACCCTGGCGGTCGCCGTGCTGGCATAGGAGAAAAGGAGCGTAGCACCCGCAGCGGCTTTGATGGTAAAGCGGCCGCTGGCGTCTGTGCTGGTCCCTGTCTTTGATTTCTGAACGACAACTGAAACGCCTTGTAAAGGGCTGCCGGTGGTGTCCGTCACCACGCCTGAAATCGTTTTCAGCTGTGCCGTAGAAACCAAGGAAATAAAAATGAAAGTTAGGAGAAATGTTAGCCTACGAAGGGAGTAATTCCCTAGCGGAAGGAGTGTGTGTAGCATAGCAATCATTTTGGTGTGTTTATGTACCTGCCCCAAACTTGGTAAAAAAAACTGAAATCGTTTTCATGTTTCAGCAATTTATTTACTTAAACGTTTGAGTAGACCGCAAAAAAAGAAGCCCCGGCCTGACGGCCGGAGCTTCGCTAAATCCTTTTATCTATCCCTTTATCGCCTTAAAATGCCGGGTCGGCCGGCGTATTAGGGTTATCGTTACGTTCTACGAATGGGAAGGGCAGCCAGCTCCGTTTGCGCTCGGCAACCGGACGGCCAAAACGTTTCTCATCTTCCAGTTTGAGACCAGACATGAACAGTTCTATGCTGCGGTGCTTGAAGATCTGGTCCAGCAGACTCTGCTGCGATGCCGCCGTAGTTGCCGGCAGCCCCGCCCCCACGCCAAAAGGATCGGCGGCTGGTTGCTTGGTCACCACAAGGTTCAGCTGGGTCAGGCCATTGACCAGGTCAGGCACGCGTGCATAGCACTCAGCTTTGATCAGCGTTATTTCCCCCGGCAGATAAACAGGGATAAAGCTGGTCACGCTGTTATAAAAGCCGTTTATCCGGAACCGTGGGTTGGCGCCTATGGAAATATAGAACGGCTCCCGCTTGTCACCCGCATCCGGCTGCAGCCCCACAGGCAGGCCCATGGCCGAATCCACCGGTTGATAGATATTGTTGGTGGAAGTCGACAGGGTGAAGATCGGATTGGTCGTCAGCGAATTGTAGGTGAATACCGACTTGACGGTAAGGTTCACGCTGTTGGCGGCCGCCAACGCCGTGGGATAATCGCCGGCGAAAAGGGCAAAACGCGCCTTCAGCGCATACAGCGTGTTGAGGATATCGATGGTGCTCGTGCCGACATGGGGTATATTATTTAAAAAAGCGGCGCTCACCGGGTTGGCCGTTACCACGGTTATCGCATTGTTCAGTACATTGACGGCATTGGTAAAACCGGCCTGGGAAGTGACAAAGCCGACATGCGATACACCCAGTTTTTCTGAAATGCCATCCGGAACATGGTCCCAGAACATCGCCATATCCCCGATGGCCAGGGCCTTGAAGATCGACGCATAAGCGATCAGGCCGCTGGCATAATTCTTATCCGTCACGATCTTATTGGTCTGGCTGATCACGCTGTCCGCATCATAGATGATCTTGTTGGCGACCGCCCACATACCCGTTGCGATGCCATTGGTGCCCTGGACCGTGCCGCCGCCGGTGCCCAGCTGTGCCTCATCCGTATTACCCGCGTTGACGACATAGAGCTCGTTGCCCAGCAGACCGCCGGCCGTGATCGTATTGTATACCAGGCCGCCCCTGCCATTCGTATACCAGTTCTGCAGGCCCACCGCTACATCGGTGATGGCATTGGGCGAACTGAAGGCCTGACCGGAAGAAGGACCGGAAGGGTCGGTGAAGGTCTTCTTGCAGGCAGCAAGGCCAAGGGCCAGGCAGGCAGCAAGCGCAAGGAAATTATTTCGTTTCATAAATGCTTTTTTAATGAGTTTAGAATTTTGCACGGATACCCAGGCTGAAGGTCCGGGGAATAGGAACGGTACCGAAGTCGATGCCGCGCAGCAGAGTGCTCTGACCGCCCGCATTCACTTCCGGATCATAGCCTTTATATTTATCCCATGAGATCAGGTTCCTTGCGCCGAGGCTGATGTTCAGCTCGCTGAACCCTTTCAGATGACCAACGGTATAGCTCAGGGCCACCTCTCTCAGTTTTACAAAATTCCCGTTATCGACCCTCCATTGCTGACTGTTGTACACACCCAGAATATATCCGCGGGGCAGTTTTCCAAGGTCTTCCGCTTCGGCTACTTTGCCGTTGTCAACCCCTTGCCGGGTCCTGAAGTCCGCATTGAAGACATTTACGCCCTGTACGGCATCGAGCTGGACATGAAGACCGATCTGGTGGTACCGGAAATCATTGGTCCAGGTTGCCGTATATTTTGGATTGGGATCGCCGATGATCTTCTGCAGATTGGTCCCCTTTGGCAGTCCTGTCGCCGCATCGCGCTGCGTGGTATAGGTCAGCGGGCCTGTCTGGATGCCCGATTCGATCGTGGGAATACCCGCAGAGGTCTTCAGCTGCTGGCCATTGGCGTCCGTGGCGAAGAAGGTCCCGTAGAAAACGCCGATGGGATGTCCGCCGAGGATCGCGATGGGCGCTCCCCCGTTGGTGTTATACAGGATGAGGGACTGCCCGATGTTCAGCGCCTTGTTCTCATTATGGTTGTAGATTGCCGTCATATCCCAGGTGAAGTCCTTGTTCCGCACAGGGGCCAGGTTCAGCACCACTTCATACCCGTTGTTCTGCAAAGAGCCGATATTGTCCAGCAAGGAAGAAAAGCCATTCGTCGGGGCGATAAGCCGGCTGATCAGCAGGTCCTCCACCCGCTTGTGATAATAGTTGACCGTCAGTCCGATGCGGTCGTTGGCAAAGGACATATCCGTACCTATTTCCAGTTCCTTCTGTCTTTCGGGCTTGACGCCTGGGTTTACATAGGTGGTGCTTCCTTCAAAGGAAGAGCTGCCCACGAATGCGGCGGCGTTATAGGTATTGAAACGTCCATAGGCCGGGATACCGGTAAGGTTGCCCGACTCTCCGTAGGCCGCCCGGATCTTGAACAGGTTCCACCATTTGGATACGCCCATCTTATCCCAGTAATCGGTGCCGGAGATCACATAGCTGCCGCTCAGCTTGGAATAGACCTGGTTGCGCTGATCGTCCCCGAATACGGAGGAACCATCCACACGCAGCGCGCCGGTAACGAAGAGCTGGTTGCGGTATTTGAAATTCTGCTGGATGAATTCTCCGGATATGGAGACCTCCGTCCGCTGGTCGTTGCCCGTCATCGCCGTGCTGGCGCCGCTCACCGTCTGCACAAAGGGAGGAAGTCCCCTGCCCTGCTGTAACGAATAATGGTTCTTGGAGTATTGCAGCGAATAGCCTACCTGGGTCACCGAAGAAAGGTTATCGCTCAGTCTCAGGTTATAGGTTGCGTTCACATCATGGTTGATAAGGAAAGAATTATCGTTGGCGGCGCTGGCATAACCGTTCTGCGTAGGGTCAAGGGTCGGTCCGCCTCCGTAGAAGGCCAGGCTCACGTTATACGCAAAAGGAGGGACAAAGGTAGTACCGTCCTGGCTGTAATTATCGATGCCTATCTGATAGCTGATCGTCAGGTCCTTCAGCGGGGTCAGCTTCAGGCCAGCGCCGGCGATGATCCTGCTGGTCTGTTCCTTCTGCTTGAAATCTTCGATGACCGATACGGGGTTCACCCTTCCCCGCTCGCCCACTGCCAGCAGATTGCCGAATGCATCCCGCTTTTTGATATCATAGTAGTTGCCGATAATGGTCACCGAGTTCATCGGAGAGTAGAAGCTGTTGCCGTCGGGCTTCTCATTGGCCTTATCGTAAACATAGTTCAGGCTCGCGTTGAAGCTTGCCCATTTGTTGAGCACCTGGTCGAGGTTCACCCGGTAGCTGAACCGGTTGAAGTCCGTGTTCCTTACGATCCCCTGGTTGTAGAAGTAGGAGGCCGAGGTATAATATTTTGTCTTGTCCTTCCCGCCGCTTACGGAGACGGTGTTGTCCGTCCCGATGCCCGTCCGGAAAATATAATCCTGGTAATTATAACGCTGCACCGCGGTCGTGTTGGTGGCCAGGGGCGCAGTAATGAGGCTCTGGGTATTCACATCCGGGGTGCCCCCGAACTTGACCGGCGCCTCGTTCACATCCAGTTTTTTTCTCACCGTATTCACCGAGACATTGGTCGAGAAGCTCACCTGGGGAGCTCCGGCACTTCCTCTCTTGGTGAAGATCTGTACGACGCCCGCATTGGCCCTCGATCCATAGATAGCGGCAGCCGCTGCGCCATTAAGCACCTCGACCCTTTCGATATCCGCGGGGTTGATGTCCACGATACGGGACTGTCCTACATTGCCGATAAAATTATTCCCGGCATAGGTGGGGTCCGTGTTCGTCACCCGGTTGGTGCTGTTGTCTATAATGACGCCATCGATGATATATAAAGGTTCTGTAGAGCCGGAGATGGTGCTGATACCGCGAAGCTTGACCGAAATACCACCGGCAGGATCGCCGGAGTTCTGCGTGATCTGCGCGCCGGCCGTTTTGCCCTGCAGGGCCGCCAGCACGTTACCGGTAGATCCTTTCGACAAGTCATCCGCCTTGACAGTGCTGATATAAGAGCCCAGCTGCCGGCGCGTGGTCCCTGCCGATGTACCGGTGACCACTACCTCATCCAGCCCTTTTACATCATCCGGTAATGCGGCGTCCAATATGTAGGAGCCTGACGTGCCGACAGTCAGCGCGACTGTCTGCAGTTTGAAGCCGATCCCGGAGAATTCCACCACATATTTACCCGGTTTCAGATCGGCCGTGATGGAGTAGGCGCCGTCCTTATCGGTGCTGGCGCCAAATTTCGTGCCGTGGACGAGGACAGTGGCAGATTCGACGGGTGTCCCCGATTTGTTAAGCACCTTGCCTGCAATGTGCACCTGGCCATAGGACCAGGCCGATAAGAAGCATAGCAGGATCAGCGGAACGATATTCCGCCGACAGGCATACAGTTTTTGGAATTTCATATTTGCAGTTATTATTGGTGACATTTTAAAAATTATATTATTTGTATTCCTTTGGAACTATAAGGCTGCAATATGGCATACTCAGGGTCCCGCTCCGTAATAAGAATATCCATGTCTTCTATATTGCATACTTTTAATTGTTGGTGCGTGTTTACTTTTTCGGAAATGGTCAGTGCGATAACCCTGGACGAAGCATCGATCATGGCCCTTTTCACCTGCACCACATCCCAGTCGTTGTCGGTGAGCCCATGCTCGATATCGATGGCATTGATCCCGAGAAAACAGATATCCGCCCGGATATCTTTTATTTTTGAAATGACGCTGCTCCCCACCGTTATCTTGGCGCTTTTGGAAAGCTTGTCCCCGACCATGATGACATCGATATGGGGATGCTTCATATATTCATAGGCGGCAGGGACGCTCACCGTGATAAAAGTGGCGCGGAGGTTTTCGGGCAATGCCCTGGCCAATTCAATGATGGTGGTGCCACCCGAGGTCAGGATGAACATGCCGTCTTCGATAAGGCTGACGGCTTTCAGCGCGATCGTGCTTTTTTCTTTTTTAGAATAGAAGGTTTCTTCCTGGAAGCTGTTGTGAAAAGATTTGGAGAGTGCGCCTCCGTGGACCTTGATGATATATCCCTGATCGTTGAGCTCGGACAGATCCCTGCGGACGGTATCTTCCGATACTTCGATATCCTGGCATAACTGGGATGATAATATCCTGTTATGCAGGTTGAGCTGGTGTATAATATAAGCGTGACGCTCTTTTTTAAGCATGCAGCAGTAAAGGTTAGTATACCTAAACTATGCATATTTCCGCAAAAAACAAAAAAAACCTGCAATAACATGCTTGTTTTTTCCATTTTCCACCCCGCCTAACCCGCAAACTTGCCGGTTTTTGCAGCATTTGTCCATGCCCCGCGGCTTCATCCACCCAAAATGCGGGGTGATCCTATGCCGCCGTTGCGCCCCGATCCTCCCCCCGATGTGCGGGCCGATCCTTACATTTGAGCCATGCAGATCCGCTTTGGTACAGACGTTTTTTCAGGGCAGGCCGGAGAATACAAGGGCAGGCGGCTGGGCCTTGTCAGCAATGATGCGGCCACCACTGCATCCGGCAAGCCATCCAGACAGGCATTGTTATCCGCAGGATATAAGCTGGTGCGGTTGTTCTCTCCCGAGCACGGGCTGGATCGCAGCGGTGAGGACGGCCAAGAAATGCCCAGCGGTAAGGATGCGCTCACCAGGCTGCCTGTCGTCAGTCTCTATGGGGACAAACTGGCGCCGGCCGCGGAAGATCTGGCGGATCTGGATATGCTGCTCTTCGACCTCCCCGATATCGGCTGCCGTTTCTACACGTATCTGTGGACCCTGAGCCATGTGATGGAGGCTTGTCACCGTCACCGGAAGCCGCTGATCGTTCTCGACCGTCCCAATCCGCTGTCCGGTAATTTGGCCCTTGCCGAAGGACCGCTTCTGGATGTAGTCCATTGCGCCTCATTTATCGGAAGATGGGCTATCCCTCTCCGTTATTCCTGCACGTTCGGGGAGCTGGCACGCTACTGGCAGGCGTCGCGCCTGCCCGGACTCGACCTCCGGGTGATCGGCGTAGAAGGATGGGACAGGAATTCGTTCCATAAAGACTGGGGCATTCCCTTCGTGCCGACCTCTCCAGCCATGACCACGGCTGAAGCAGCCATGCTTTATCCCGGTCTTGGTTTGCTGGAAGCCACCAATCTCAGCGAAGGCAGGGGCACCAACGCCTCTTTCTGCATGGCCGGGGCGCCCTGGATGGACAATATCCGCGTCTGCAAACTGTTTGACGAACCAGGCCTGCCGGTAGTGAAGGCTGAGCCGGTCGACTTTGTACCGGAGAGCGGGAAATATGCACAGGAGTCGTGTCGCGGCGTCCGGTTCCGCTTAACAGACGATTCCACGTCGCACGCGCCAAGTTCTTCCGAGCTTTCTGCGCCAGCCCTTTCCGCATTCCGGCCCGTACGATCTGCCATGCTCTTCATCAAACTGGTCAAGGATCTGCATGCCCCGCAAAAAGGTCAGCATACAGATGCTTTCGCCTGGTCTCCCTACCCGACCCACGTAAATCCTTCCGGCGCCTCACATCTCGACCTGCTGCTGGGCCTGCCCGATGCAGAAGCTTTCTTCGAACAGCCATGGGACGAATTCGTTCGCGCCCTTCCCTCCCTGCTCAGCTGCGGCAACTGGGAGGAAACCATGCGGCCATGGTTGTTGTATTGAGCGTCGGCAAGAAGGCTGCAACTATCTGATAATAAAGCTGTTAGAGGGCCTAAAAAAGAAAAAAATCTCATTAATAAATATTCTATCTTTGTGATGCCTGCAGTGCATGAAGGTCGGCTCCAAGCCGTTGAAGGGTATCCTTCTTAGTGCATTTTCGGGCTTTTTTCTTTTATACAGTTGGCTTCTGTCAATCTTCGCGCCTTCGAATAGTAATTCTGTCCATTCCTGGTTCCCGCAAAATCATAAATATCCCAGACAACGGAGATCTTATTACTGATATAATCATAATATCGGGTTTCCCCCGTCTCGAAGACCCTTTGTATCGACCAGCATAAATAATCCGCAATATTCAATAACGGTTCAGTCGTTGGCTTTTGCACATTGAAAACTACTTTATAATTATTTGTTCTGCCAAGATAGCGGGACTTTGAATATGCCATTGCCTTATTTAATCCTTTCTGAAGGTTGTTCAGAGCTGTGCATCTCCTCTGTTCAGCGATATTCAATACAAGACGATCATATTTCCATAATCGTTTCTTCAACAGATGAGAAAGAAGGTCTGCATAAAACTCAGCTTGATTGCCATTATGTTTATGCTCGTACAGATAATATAACTTCCGGGCTACGACTGCCTCGAAACTGCAATCTATCCGCTGTATCAATTCATACGCTGACTTGCGCACCTCCGGCACATCATCCTTTGCATGCAGATAATATCCATGTGCCGCTTTCTTTTTCAGGATGCTGAGTATTTTATCATAATAAGGATCCGCTGCTATCTGGTTTTGCAGGTCTATAACTTTCTTGCGGATGCCATCAAGCGGTTCATTGATCTTCAGCAGTCCCAGAATAAAGCAGCCGCTTACCCCTTCCCCACCCAAAATCGGAGTTTTCCCTTTTCCATAGAATGTAGAATCACCTGCCTCATCGAGAAAATAATGATAGGTGAATGTCGCCAGTTTTTCCATTTTTTCAAATTATAAGGTCCGGCAAAACTAATTACTTCCCGTACACGACTTTTTAGAACTTTTCCCTGTCCATTACCGGTCAGATCCCACCGGAAAGAGGCGGCTTCCGAACATTTGCTTTTCGCGCCTGTTATATCCTTTCATGAACATTCAACTGAGCGTACTGGACCAGACCCCGATCCGCAGGGGCAGCAATGCGACAGAAGCATTACAGGAGTCGATCCTGCTTGCCAGGCTGGCCGACCGGCTGGGATATACCCGTTACTGGCTTTCCGAGCACCACAACACGACCACCCTTGCCGGGGCCTCTCCCGAGATCCTGATAGCCCGGCTTGCCGCCGAAACCCATTCGATCCGGCTGGGTTCGGGTGGCATCATGCTGCCCAATCACAGTACGCTCAAAGTAGCGGAGAACTTCCGGCTCCTGGAAGCACTTTACCCAGGCCGCATCGATCTGGGCATTGGACGTGCCCCAGGCGGGGACCGGCTTACCGCCAATCTGCTCAATCCATCCAACAGCTTCGACCCACAGGAATATATCCGGCAGATCGCCGATCTCGAAGCATTCCTCGGAGATGAGGCGACGCCCGGGACCATGCAGGGGAAAGTAAGGGCCATTCCCAGCATTCCAACCCAGCCTGAATTGTGGATGCTGACCTCCAGCGGGGAAAGCGCATATCTTGCCGCTCATTTTGGCATGTCCCTCTCCTATGCACAATTCATCAATCCCCTTGGCGCCTCGATAGCCATCCGGACCTATAAGGAGAAATTCCAGCCCTCCGCCTCGCTGACAGCGCCGAGAGCCAGCATCGGCATATTTGCATTCTGTTCGGAAGACCCGCAGAAAGTAAAGGAAGTGCAGGCCGTCATGGATTACCGGCTGCACAGTTTTGAAAAAGGCAACTACGATCAGATCCCCTCTTATGAGGTCGCGAAAGGATATGACTATAGTCCGGCAGAATGGCAGCGGGTATTGTTCAACCGGCAGCGGATGGTGGTCGGCGTTCCGGGATATGTCCGGGAAAAATTTCAGGATATGACCGATGGATCGGGCGCCACCGAAATTGTGGTCTCGACCTTTACCGACCGGCCGGAAGACAGGCTGCGCTCCTACGAGCTGATGGCCGGGGTCTGCGGGCTAAGGCCGCGGAGCCTGGCGCCGGAAGAGGTGATCATGGCCTGAACAATCTTTTCACGCATCATCTGTCCTTTTACGAAATCGTTGTCGAAGAGAAAATGCCGGCCGGGAAACCGATCTTACGAAAACGTTGTCGAAGAAATTTATATAGCGCAATGCGACGCAATCCAGTTGCGGTAAGGAAAATTCACGAAAACGTTTCCGTAAAAAAATGGTAGGCAGCTTGCCATTATGAATATAATTTTCTCCAACTTAACACCTGTTATCAAGAACCACTCTAAAAAATACTTGCCATGATTCTTTTGCGAAGTTCAACACTTGCACGGCTTGCCCTTCCTACCACGGCCAGCCTTTCCCCACAAATTCCATCCATATGAGACCGCAATTGCTAAAAGTTTCCAGGGAACCCGGGCATTCTTTCAGCGTGCGCCGGGATCTTGTCCCTTATGTCAACAACCGCTGGCATTTTCACACAGAAGTAGAACTGATCAATTTTAAAAAGGGACAAGGTACCCAGTTCGTGGGTGATAATATGAAACGGTTCAAGGCCGGGGATGTGGTATTGGTTGGATCTAACCTGCCACATTGCTGGAGGTTCGACGATCTGTATTTTGAAGAAGGCCCGGAGGCGGAGACCGATGTGTGCGTAGCGCATTTTTGTGAGAACTTCTGGGGTGAGGACTTCCTCCAATTGCCGGAAAACATTCATCTGAAGACGGTATTGGACATGGCCGGAAGAGGCCTGCAGGTGGAGGGCGAAGCGCGCAGGAAAGTGGCGGAATTGCTGGAGAGATTGCTGGAGGCGGAAGGAATGCACCGGATCATGCTGTTGATGGAGGCGCTGCATACGATAGCCTATGGCAGGCAGCTTACGAGCCTGTCTTCCATCGGCTTCCGGCATAATTTCGTGGAGGCGGAATATGAGCGGGTCAACACGATCTATGAATACAGCCTGAAAAATTTCAAACGAGCGATCCAGCTGGAAGAGATCGCCGCTGTGGCCAATATCAGTCCCAACTCCTTCTGCCGCTACTTTAAGTCCCGGACCCGCAAGACCTACTCCCGTTTCCTGATCGAGATCCGGGTAGGGCACGCCTGCAAATTACTGATCGAGAACAATCTTAGCATCAAACAGATCTGTTATGAGAGCGGATTCAATAACTTTACAAGCTTTTATAAATATTTCAAATTGATCACTGCCAGGAGTCCCCTGGGATACCAGAAAGAATTTGTTATTCCCTATGCGACTAAGGAAGCCGTTATCGGAAAAAGAAGAAAATACAGGGCATAGGCTCATCGCAGAACACTGTCCTCAAAACATAAACATGAAAAACGTAACATTCATTTTCACCCTTTCCGCTCTTTCCCTTTGCCTGCCCTTTCTCCTGAAGGCCCAGCCGGCTGCAACAGCGCAATCGCCCCGGGTATTCCTGATGAATACCACTCGCCTGGCCGAACTGAAAAATAAATATTCAGCGCGGGATGCCGCTACCCTGGAATTAGTAGATCGCCTGAAAGTCCAGGCGGATAAATTCCTGCCGATGAAGCCGGTGTCCGTAATGGATAAACCGTCGACGCCTCCCAGCGGGGACAAGCACGACTATATGAGCCGGG
Organism: Puia sp.; assembly: GCA_035317125.1. GTDB lineage: Bacteria > Bacteroidota > Bacteroidia > Chitinophagales > Chitinophagaceae > Puia. The sequence goes on along the minus strand of DATHHO010000274.1, from coordinate 8,140 downwards.
CGCCTTATTTCTGGTATGACAGCACCAAACCCAATGGCCTTCCTTATGTGAACAGGGATGGACAGCGCAACCCGGAGATCTATCTGATCACCGATCGGCGCTTTGTGGGAGAACTGGAAAACGCAAGCCGTGTACTGGCGCTGGCCTGGTGGCTTACGGGAGAAAAGAAATATGCGGCAAAGGCATCCGAGCTGCTGAAACACTGGTTTATCGGGGACTCCACCCGGATGAAACCCAACCTGAACTATGCGCAGGCCGTTCCCGGTCTTAACGACGGAAGAGGCATCGGCATCATCGAATCTATTTCCCTGATGGGCATCGTTGATGCGGCAGGGCTCCTGGAAGGGTCGCCGGCATGGACAAAGGATGACGCGGCAGCCCTGCGGAGCTGGTATGCACAATACCTTAACTGGATGCTGACCAGCAAGAACGGAAAGGACGAGCATGGCACAAAAAACAACCACGGCACCTGGTACCTTGTCCAGGCTACGGATTTCGCCCTGTACACCGGAGATACTGCCACCGCAAGGAGGCTTGCCGGGGAAGGCGCAGAAAGGATAGATAAGCAGGTGGAGAAGGATGGAAGAATGCCACTTGAGCTGGCCAGGACCACCGCCCTGCACTACAGCACCTATAACCTCCAGGCTTTTTTCAACCTGGCCACCCTCGCAAAGCAGACCGGCATAGATCTCTGGAATTACCAGAACCCTCAGGGTGCCAGCATACGCACCGCACTGGACTGGCTCAGGCCTTATGCACTTGGAGAAAAGAAATGGGAGTACCAGCAGATAGACAAATACAATAGCAACGAGTATGGCGCACTTCTCCTGGTGGCCGCCTCCGTATATCATGACCCACAATACGAAACATGGGCCAGGGCTGCCCGCAAAGGCGACAATGTAATGGTCGAACTGTTGGCTGGGCAATAAATATACCGGGAATGGCTATATTTACTTCCTAAGTCAATCCCCGATGGATTTAAATGATCTCTCTGCCAATGCGGAAAAAATTTCCCGGGAACAGTTCACGGATGAGTTCGCCGTTCACCGGCCGCAGTTGAGATCCTTCCTGCTCCGGATGACCGCCAGCCCCGAAGATACCGAGGACTTATTGCAGGACACCTATATCCGGGCTTCGGAGAACCTGTCCTCCTTCCGGCAAAGGTCCTCCCTCAAGACCTGGTTATTTACTATTGCCGGCAACCTGGCCAAGAATTCACTGCGTTCCAAAAAACGCTGGCCCGCCAATGCTGCCGACAGCGCGAAAACCGCCACGATGAACTCTCCGGAAATTATGCAGGGATTCATGAACATACATCAGGGCTCTCCCCATGGCGCCTTTGAGATCCGCGAACATATCGGTCTCTGTTTCACCTGTATAGGCAAGACCTTACCGATCGAAGAGCAACTTGCCATACTACTGAAAGAAGTGTATGATTTTAAGGTGAAGGAGATCGCAGAAATTTTAAACAGGACCGATGGTGTGATAAAACATCTGCTTGGGGACGGCAGGCATACGATGACCGCTATTTTTGAGCACCGCTGCTCTCTTATCACCAAGAACGGCATCTGCCACCAGTGCAGCGAACTGAACGGCATCTTCAATCCTGGTCATGAAACCCAGAAAGAATTGATGAAGCTCGAACTGGTAAAAGAAGCCGCCACAAAAGACAGTTCGGCATTGTTCGACCTCCGCACCCAGATCGTACGCGCGGTCGATCCTTATCATTCTACGGGCTGTGATCTTCAATTATTTCATCTCCAACATGTTAGGACTGTAGCGGAACAGCCAGCGCAACAATGAGACGAGCCCCGACCGTTTTTCAGGGCTCAGGTGTCTAATAGATGGGACGCTTAAAAATCCCCTTCTATGCGCAAATATCTTATCATCGGCTCTCTGGTGGCCTTCGTCATTATCTTTAATCTCGGATATGTCTTTCATGAACTCCTGCTGGGAGATTTTTTCAAGCGGACGATCGGGCCTATACAGCGGGAATCGTACAATATTCCGCTTATCGCCCTGGCCTTCCTGATCTACACGGTCATCCAGGCCTTTTTACTGCATATTTTTTATTTCTTCACCAGCGCCAGGTATGGCTGGGGGCTCACCAGGACAGCGATCGCATTCGGGGCGCTCGTAGGATTCCTATGGGATGGATTGCAGGGTGGCATGATCGAGGTTGCCACTTTTAAAATGCCCGGGATAGTCTTCTGGGTAGATTCCGGATATCACACGGGCGAAGGGGTATTGACGGCCCTGATCCTGTCGTTCTTTTACAAAAGATTTGCATCCACTTCCAGGACTGGGGCCGGGACTGGGGCTGCGTGAAAATTTTTTGGCATGATTCTTATTGTTATAGAAATATCATTACAAAATAATTATTGCTTGTCGTCGGCCCTCTCTCCCACGTAGTATATTTCATCATCATTTTAAAAATTTCAATTATGAAACGTCTACTGTTTGTGGCAAGCGTTTGTCTCGGCCTCTTTGCATTTACGGTGAACCACACCTACCTGTCTTCCGGCAACCATCATTTTACGGCATCCGGGAATGATCGTGCCCTGATGAGCGACACGACAAAAAAGCCGAGGGATAGCAGTAAGCCAAATCCCGATACTCCCAAACTGGCGAGCATCATTGCGCTGCAAGGCCGGTGATATTCAGAGGCCGGTGATATTTATTTTGTTCAGGGGGTTGCAACTCGGCTCCCTGAACACATAAATTGCATAACTTTCCGATGAGTTATGCCCCAATCCCGCTATTTAGTGGTCTTTTTCTGCGCCATCGCCTGCCCGGCATGGGCGTTCCAATCGACCGGCCAGGACTCTCCGCCTCACTCGACCAGCGTGGAGGCAATTCGTTTTATCCTTGATAATGGACACCTCGACTCCAGCGCCCATTGGCCGAATATAAAGCCCAGGCTATTCCTGGAGAATCTAAAGATCAATATCAACACTCCCCTCGAATTATACCAGGGCAGCAATACCAATTTCTGCGGTTATGCGGCCCTGTCATATCTGGTGCTGCATGATGATCCCCTGGGCTATGCCCGGTTCATGCTCTCCTTATACCGTGACGGCAGAGCCAACTGGGGCAAGATCTCCTTCAAGCCCTCCAAAGGGATAAAACAAGCGGCGGGAACACTGCGTTTCAAAGGTGTACTGGATATCCGGCCCGCCGACCAGTTGTGGTTCCTGCTATTGGCCGATCATTTTAAAGGGTATCTCAACATCTTCAACCATCATTTTGATCCGGGCGATGAGAACAGCTTCTGGGCAGCCATGAATTATGGGAAATTCAACCGGATCATCAGACGACTTTTATTGTATAAGGTGGAAGCAAGGGGCTCGGACCTTATCCGGCCTGATTTTCCGCATCTCTACGAATACCTGAGCAATTGCCTGAAGACCGGCATCACCTACCTATACGTCAACAACACCTTCCTGCACAAAAAAGATCATGGCACAAAGTTTGGATTTCCTACGCATTTCCTGGTGCTGACGGACATCAGCCAGAGCGGGGATATCCTTACGATCACGTATTGGGATTATGGAGGGAGATCCCTGAAACAGGTAAGCACCGCTTTTCTGAAAAAGATCCTTTTCGGTGTCACCCACTGTACAAAAAAATAGCATGCGCAACAGAACCTCACACCGGACATTCTTTAGCACCTTAAACCGGACATTCTTTCTTGCGGGGATCGCGGTCATTGCGCTGACCCTGGGCTCCTGCACAACCGTGAACGTTATCAACTATTATTCCAGAAATCGTCCTGTTCTGGACAGCATCGAGAGATCATATAAGGCAGCATACCGCAGAAAACCCTTTTCCATCGAGTTTACGGAACGGTCCTTTAACCGGATCTCCCTTGAACTGATGACGGACAGCCTGAAATACATTTATGAATTTGGCCTCGGTGAAGGCCGGATGCGGGATACCTTGCTGAAATATGGGTTCGACGATCACACCATATCCAGCCTCATCGGCCAGATGCGGTCCGTTCATTGCGCCTGGGTCAACAACCTCGATTACTATGTCAACGAAGAGAAAAGATGGATGGTCTATATATCGATCTGGCCCCAGGCCTTCAATTTTCCTTTTGTAAACAAACGCTATAATATCCTGACCTATTTCTCACAACCCCAGTATTTTGACGACCAGGGAAGGTTATTGACGGGCAGAAGGATAAGACGGATCCGCAAGATCAATGCGGAGGTCTTCCGGCGGATCAATGACACGGTCTGTTACACCCTGTCCGACCGCTTCCGGTAAGCACCGTCCCGGCTGATCATTCCGCAACCCTTACCTTGATCACGATCTTCTTCACCGGCTTGTTGCCACCAGGCGTAATATTCGGCCGGTGCGCATAAGCAGGGAAAAAGATCACAAAGGTTCCACCGGGAATATCGTACTGCTTTCCTTCGGCTGAGTAGTTTGCCACATCTCTTTTTTCGTCATACTCCTTGGTAACGGTAGCCTTTGCGACAGGACAAACGCCCATCCTCTCCTCCCCCGTTATCACACACTGGAGGTCGATGTATTTCCGGTGTGACTCCCAGTTGGTCTTGTCAAGATCCTTGGTAGGATCTTCCGTCACCGTGGCAAAAACATTATCACCGTCTATCGGATACTTGCCTTTTGCCAGGGCCTTCAGGTCCTGTTCTTTCAGGAAGGCGAATGCTTTGTCCCAGTACCCCTTATTGAGATGGTATTGCCGGGCGAATTCCTGCTGATCGATCGATTGATGCGGGGTCAGGGCCACTCCGTTCAGCCATTCTTTCTTGTTAAACCATTTCTTTGCTGCTGACTTTGTCCAGGACCCCGCTGTCCCGGTCTGTGCGGCGGCAGCCGGCAATTCCTTGATCTCTATCTTCCGGTAAAAAGCCTCCGCTCCCTCCGACTGGATCAGGATCCTTCCCGACCGTATGCTGGCATCCTCGCCTTCATTAACCACCTTGCCGTTCACGATATGCGTGCACTTGCCATTGTTGGCGATGACCTCTATACGGTTCCATTCTCCCGTCGGCTTTTCATTATCAGCCTTCTTAAACGCCCGGGTATTTTTTGTGGAAGCCGTCCTCACGCCATCGATCACGACGGTGACGCTGTCGATCAGCCAGAAGTCCCCGCAGTCCCCTTCCTGGATCTGGCATTCTATACCTCTCGGCCAGACATGATCTTGCTGAGACACATAATAAACGATGCCGTTGTCTCGCTTATCGTTTTCCCTCGGTGGATATTTTTTTTCTCCCCACTTAAATTCAACTACCAGGTGAAAATTGGCATACGAACGCTCCGTAACGATATAGCCGAACTCTTTGCCGGTGATATGGAGCAGGCCATTGGCCACAGAGAATACATGACCCGTATCCTTATTCTTTCCTTGCGCATTGAAATAGGAATACCATCCGTCAAGATTTTTCCCGTTGAAGAGCGGTTTGAATGCTTGCCCTTTGGCATCGGCACATAACAAACCAAATAATAATGCAACCGAAACCCAAGCGGAATATTTTTTCATATAGCAGCTTTTGCTGATAAATTTACCGAATATCCGCCCGACTTCATTTTTCCTTTTGCCCCGCCGCCTGGTTATCCAGCTTCCCTTTCAGGACGAGCTTGACGACCGTGGCGATCTTATTCACCGGTTCTCCGGGCACATCGATAACCAGACCATCGGCAGTGGTTTCCGTTTTTAACTCCTTACTACCGGCAAGCAGTTTCGCGGAGGTAGCAGGATTTTTTACTCCTGGAACAACCAGTTTTCCACCTGCCGGCCAGTCAAATACCGAGAGGTAAAGGATGGTTCCTTCTTTTGTATCTTTCTGTGTGCAGCGGCCCCAGGGCAGGGGGGCCAGGGGGCTGGCCTGAGTGGCATAGATGGATTCGCTGTTTATTTTCATCCAATCGCCGATCTCTTTCAGGTTTTGAACGCTCTGTTCGGGAAAGGTCCCATCGGGTTTGGGCCCTACGTTCAATAAATAATTGCCTCCCTTTGAAGCAATATCCACGAGGTTATGGATCAGGGTCTCCGTTGATTTCCAATTGTTATCCGAGGTCCGGTAACCCCAGGTCCCGTTCATGGTCATACAGGTCTCCCAATCCTTTCCATCCAGGTCGCTCAGTTTGGGGATCTTTTGTTCCGGCGTCCGGGTATCACCCGGGAAATTGGGGCGTTTCAACCGGTCATTGGTGATGATAGCAGGCTGAAGCTTCAGCAGTTCCTGTAATTTCGAGGCGGCTTCATCCGTCATATTGGTGGGCGTGTCCCACCAGAGCACGGCCACATCGCCGTAATTGGTCAATAATTCTCTTACCTGTGGCACGGCTACCCTGTCGATGTACTGATCGAAGCTGGCGGTCTCCTGGGCAGGGTCCCAGTGGCCATTATGTTCCTTGGTAAATGCATCGATCCTGGAGCTGTCGGGATTGGACCATCCTTCCCCAGCAAGTTTCCTGGACGCGGCCCCGCCGGGATTGTTCCAGTCCTGGGCCTGGGAATAATAAAAGCCTAGTTTTATCCCATATTTTTTACAGGCTGCCGCCAGGGGTTTCAAGACATCTTTTCCATATGGCGTCGCATCGGCGATGTTCCATTTGCTGGCCGCCGACTTGAACATGGCAAAACCGTCATGATGTTTGGCGGTGATGACGATGTATTTCATTCCGGCGTCCTTTGCCGTCCGCACCCATTCGTCCGCGTCGAATTTTACCGGGTTGAATTGTTTGGCATAGGACTGGTAATCCACAACGGGGATCTTCATCCTGTTCATAATCCATTCCGCGCCCCCATGTTCCTGCTGGTGTCCCTGGTACACCCCGGCTAATTGGGCGTACACGCCCCAGTGGATGAACATGCCGAACCTGGCTTCCCTCCACCAATGCATGCGTTCGTCGCGGGCGGTTTGGGTCTGGGCAATCGATGCGCTGGTGGCACCGCTTGCGGATTGGGACGGGGAAGTCGGTGCTCCGGGCGCTGCGGTCTGCGCCGCAAGAAAAGAATGGATACTGACGGATACTAAAAAACAAATAAATATCTTTTGCATATGGGAAACAATTAGCATAATTAACGACAAGACAACCGATAAGATTCCATCCTGCAACTAAGAGAATAATCCAGTTGGTTTGCTTCCCTGAAATTACCTTTTATTCAACTATTTTGGCAGAAAATGAAAGAACGGAGGACGATCCCTGTCAATTTTCAGGACGATCGAGGATACGGTCAATATTCTCTTTGTAGAATTTGCTTACGGGGATCTCCTTTTCGCCTATACAAACAAGGTCGCGTTTTATGGCGGTAATTTTCCGGACCGCAACCAGGAAAGATTTGTGGGTGCGGATAAAGGCCGAAGAGGAGACCTTCTCTTCTATCGACTTAATCGTCATCCGGGTGAGCACCGGCTTGTGGGCCGGGGAAAGGTAGATCTTTATATAATCTTTTAATCCCTCTATATAGGTAATATCGGATACGACGATCTTCACCTGTGCGTATTCCACATTTACAAAAAAAAATTCCGGCTCTTTGGCCGGTGGTGGGGACGGCGGCTGGCCCACCTTATGGTTCTGCTGCAACCGGAACAGCTCATTCGCATGATTGCAGGCTTTCAGAAAACGCTCGAAGGGGAAGGGCTTCAACAGGTAGTCCACTACCTGCAGATCGAACCCTTCCAGTGCATATTTTTCATAGGCCGTGACCAGGATCACCAGCGGTGGCTTAATCAATGACTGAAGGAATTGCAGCCCGCTCAGCCTCGGCATCTGGATGTCCAGGAAGATAAGATCGATCTGTTCTGTCTGTAAAGCACCGGTGGCCTCCAGCGCGTTCTTACAGCTGTTCACCAGATGCAAAAAAGGTATTTGCCGGATATTATCTTCCAGCAGCTCACGCACCAGTTGTTCATCATCGACAATAATACAGCGCATCATATCAGTTTCAAAGTTAAGGCAATTTGAAACAGGTGGTTCCTGTCGTCTGTTGTCAGCGTATAGTTGTTCCGGTAAAGAAGGTCCAGACGGGCCCTGACATTGCCAAGTCCGATACCCGATGATTCATCCTTACCCGCCCCTGATCTGCCATCCGTTCCCGATCCGCGATCCGCTCCCACTCTGCCGCCCGATCGCGCTCTATCACCCTCCCCCGATC
>DATHHO010000273.1:0-24427 GCA_035317125.1 Puia sp. | reverse complement strand
AAGGATCTTTGACAACAGGACCTTCCGCAATATTTTTTTCAGCGTGGCTCCCGGTCAGCTGCTGGCCCAATACGAGACCCGCGATACCAGCCTTGCCGGTTACGGCCTCTTCGATCATAACCGATATGTCAAACCCCGGGGCGGCCCTGCTTCCATCATTGTCAGTTGGCGCGAGGGCGCCAGGCGCATCACCGATTCCTTGCCGGTCCGCGGATGGACGACAGGGTTCGGGAGGGATGTACATTCCAGCGACTCCGGATGGACCTGTCCTGCGGGCCGCGTTCCCCGTCTGGAATACAATGCTACGGCGAAGCCCAGACAAATACGGCTCGATGGCCCGTATAAAGATCCCGGCGGCCGCGTACACCGGGACATCCTTGTCCTTCCAGCTTATTCTTCACTTATTTTAATACCCGCCTGAGATCATGAAGCAATTATTATTCAGCATTTGTCTTATCGGCATGACAGCCGCCGTTCCTGCACAGGACTATAGCCCGTCCACGGAGAACCTGGAGGCGAGAGAGCTTTTCCGGGACATGCGTTTCGGCATGTTCATCCACTGGGGCGCGTTCAGCGTGCTAGGCGACGGCGAGTGGGTCATGAACAACCGGAACATCCGCGTAGAAGAATACAAACGTCTCCGGCAATTTTTCAACCCGCAGCAATTCGACGCCTCGAAATGGGTGGATCTTGCAAAGCGTGCGGGTATGAAATACATCACGTTCATCACCCGGCACCATGACGGGTTCAGCAACTGGGATACGCGGCAGTCGGATTGGAAGATCACCAACACCCCCTATGGTAAGGATGCATTGAAACAACTGTCGGAGGAATGTCACCGTCAGGGGATGAAGCTCTTTTGCTACTATTCGCTGCTGGACTGGAGCCGCAGTGACTACCAGTACGAGACGGGCATTACCGGTAAAGGCACCGGCAGGACGGAGAAGAGCAACTGGGAACACTACATCGCATTTATGAAGGCGCAGTTGACGGAACTGCTGACGAACTATGGAAAGATCGACGGTATATGGTTCGACGGCAACTGGGACCAGATGGCGGGAGAGCCCGGCAAGCCGGCTTATTCAAAGGTCGACTGGCACTACCCGGAGATCTACCGGCTTATCCATACTCTGCAGCCGGCTTGTCTCGTTGGCAATAACCACCACCAGCTACCAAAGCCCGGCGAGGATTTCCAGTTGTTCGAGAAAGACCTTCCCGGAGAGAATGCCTCCGGTCTGGGGAATGCCTCCGTCTCCGGCCTGCCCCTGGAAACCTGCGAGACCATGAATCTCTCCTGGGGCTTCAACATCAACGACCGGAGCTACAAGTCCGTCAAAGAGCTTATTCATTATATCCTGCGGTCCGCGGGGCGCAATGCGAATTTCTTACTGAATATCGGGCCGATGCCCGACGGGAACATCCAGCAGGAATTCCAGGACACGCTGGCGCGCATAGGGCAGTGGATGAGTCAGTATGGCGACAGCTATTATGGCACGCGGGGGGATATCATTCCACCCCAGGACTGGGGAGTGCTTACGCAGAAAGGCAACAGTCTCTATGTTCATATACTCCAGGCAGGCGGCCGCCACTATATTTTTATTCCGGGCATCAGCAAAAAGATTGAGAAGGCTTTTTTGTTTAAGGGCAGATCCATGGTCCGGTTCAAACAGGTGCAGGAAGGACTCTTCCTTTATCTGGATAACGTACCCATCGATGATACGGACACCATTATTGAACTTGATTAGGCTTGCCCGATTGCCCCGTAAAGGGAAAACAGTCTCTTACTTCCACAGTTAAATCCTCGTTTAACTATTTATGTCCAGAACAAACTAGCTTTACTGGATGGGTCCGCCGATGACCCGCTTTTCAAAATCATCTGTCGGCGGATCTGAAAAGATCCGACTTCAGGTAACAAATCTATTCAACCATGAGGACGACAGTAAAGACCACAAAAGCCCCTGCGCCAATAGGTCCATTCAGCCAGGCAACGATTGCCGGGAATCTGGTATTCGTGTCCGCCCAGTTCAGCCTGGACCCTTCCACCGGCAAATTCGTTATGGAAAATATCGAATCTGAAACGACTCAGGTGATGGAAAATATAAAGGCGATCCTTGCGGAGGCCGGAGTCGGGTTCAGCCATGTGGTAAAAAGCAGCATCTTTCTGAAGGATATGCAGGATTATGCAAAAGTCAACGGTATATATGGTTCATACTTTACCGAACCCTTTCCGGCCCGCGAGACCATCCAAGTCGGCGCTTTGCCCAAAAATGTCAATATAGAGATATCGGTGATCGCGGTTAAGAACTGACGATCTGCATTCCGGGGCTGTTGCGAGCGGGTTCTGTGGCATATTAATTGCACTCATAAGCATTTTCATAAATTTATTTTCATGAAAAAGATCTTGTTGGGTTGCGTTGCCCTGGTGTGCTTGCTATCTTTTACCTATGGACAAAAAAAGGACTCCGGAAATAGTCGTTCTGAGTATACAAAAATTATACAGGATTTAGACAAAATCGTAAATCCAGACGGCGTACAGGAAAATTACGAAGTTGCCATCGGCGGCATCAAACAGTGGGTATTTGTACGGGGACAAGCCAGGGATAATCCCATTATTTTATTTGTGCACGGCGGGCCGGCTTCCCCATTGTCTCCCGTCATGTGGGCGTTTCAGCGCCCGATCGAAGAATACTTTACCGTTGTCCAGTATGATCAGCGGGCAGCAGGAAAAACATATTTGACGAATGATACGCTTGCATTAGGCAAAACCATGAATATCGGGCAATATGTAGATGATGCTATTGAACTGACCGAATTTATCAGAAAAAAATATAAAAAGAGAAAAGTTATTTTGATAGGGCACAGTTGGGGAACCATTGTTTCTATGAAGGCGGCTCTAAGACGTCCGGATCTGTTCTATGCTTATATTGGAATAGGGCAGATAATAAATACCAAAACCAACGAGCGATTGAGTTATGAGTATGCAATAAAAGAGGCTACCAAACTAAAAAATGACTCGGCGCTGCGGGAATTAATGTCTATTGCGCCTTATCCGGGAAATAAGCCTGTTACAAGAGAACGGATTATTATTGCCAGAAAATGGCCTCAATATTATGGCGGGTTAACAGCATTTAGAAATAATTCATTCTATTTTTTTAATGCGCCACTTCTCTCGCCTGAATATTCAAGCGATGATATCGATGCAATTGGTAAAGGCAGTCTTTTTACTTTAGGCAGAATATTGCCTGAATTTTTGAATGTCAATTTTGAGAACGTTAAGAAATTTCCTATCCCGATATTTATGTTTATGGGAAGACACGATTATACGACACCTTCAGGTCCGACAGACCTATGGCTGAGAAACGTGGAAGCGCCCTTCAAAAAAGGAATTTGGTTTGAAAACTCCGCGCACTTAATTCCATTGGAAGAGCCAGGCAAAATGTTGATCAGTTTGGTGGAGTATGTGAGGCCCATCTCTTTAAAATAGCGTGCAGAGCCAAAAAGGCGCCTGATCAGGCGCCTTTTTCATTTATTATGATGACATGGTCTGCGATTACGCTCCGTCAAATCTGTCCAGATTCATCACTTTATTCCAGGCTGCTACAAAGTCTTTTACAAATTTGTCCTGAGCATCTGCGCTTCCGTACACTTCGGCAATAGCTCTCAGTTCCGAGTTGGAGCCAAACACAAGATCTGCACGGGTGCCTGTCCATTTTATCTTACCGGTGATCCGGTCGCTGCCTTCATAAATCTCTTTGTCCGCGGATACCGCCTTCCAGGCCGTGCTCATGTCGAGCAAGTTTACAAAGAAATCGTTGGTAAGCTGCCCTGGACGAGACGTAAAAACACCATGTCTGGAACCATCAAAATTGCTGTTCAACACCCGCATACCGCCCACCAGTACTGTTAGTTCAGGTGCTGTAAGGGTGAGCAGCTGCGCCTTATCTATCAGCAATTCTTCGGTAGATGCACGGAATTTTGACTTGCGGTAGTTACGGAAACCGTCAGCGATGGGCTCCAGATAGCCGACGGATTCAATATCGGTTTGTTCCTGTGAAGCATCCATACGGCCAGGTTTAAATGGAATGGTGATGGCCTGTCCCGCATCTTTCGCCGCTTTTTCAATACCTGCGCAACCGGCCAGTACGATCAGATCTGCCAGCGAGACTTTTTTACCATTGGCCTGTGCAGCGTTAAAATCTTTTTTAACCCCCTCCAATATATTTAATACTTTCTGCAACTGCGCTGGATTGTTTACCCGCCAGTATTTTTGAGGAGCCAGGCGAATGCGGGCGCCATTGGCACCGCCGCGCTTATCAGAACCACGGAAGGTAGAAGCCGAAGCCCATGCCGTGGAAACCAGTTCGGAAACGCTCAATCCCGATTCCAGCAGTTTTGACTTTAAGGATGCAATATCATTTTCATCTATCAATACATGGTCAACAGAAGGAACAGGATCTTGCCAGAGTAGTTCTTCCTGTGGGACATCTGGGCCCAGGTAGCGTGCACGGGGTCCCATATCGCGGTGCGTTAATTTAAACCATGCCCGGGCAAAAGCATCTGCAAATGCTTCTGGATTTTCCAGGAAGCGCCTGGATATTTTTTCGTAAACTGGGTCGAGCCTTAAAGCGAGGTCAGTGGTAAGCATGGTTGGTTTATGCTTTCTTGAACCATCATACGCATCAGGAATAATGCCATCGGCATCTTTAGCGACCCACTGTTGCGCCCCGGCCGGGCTTCTGGAAAGCTCCCATTCAAAGCCGAATAGATTTTCAAAAAAATTATTGCTCCATCGGGTGGGCGTTTTCGTCCATATTACTTCAAGCCCACTTGTAATGGTGTCGGCACCTTTACCCGAACCATAGGCGTTACTCCAGCCCAGACCTTGCATCTCCATATCCACGGCTTCAGGCTCTTTGCCCACATGGGTGGCGGGAGCGGCGCCATGGGTCTTGCCAAAGCTGTGCCCGCCTGCTATCAGGGCAACGGTTTCTTCATCATTCATGGCCATGCGGCCAAAAGTATCACGGATGTCTTTAGCAGACGCAATAGGATCTGGATTACCGTCAGGACCTTCGGGATTCACATAGATCAGACCCATCTGCACCGCAGCGAGCGGCTTTTCCAGGTTGCGGCTGTGGATGTCACCGTCTGCATCGTCGTCCGACACCAGTACGCCATGATCTTCTTCTACGCCAGGAGAACCATGAGCATAACGCAGGTCGCCACCCAGCCAGGTGGTCTCGGAGCCCCAATACACATCTTCATCCGGCTGCCATACATCTTTACGTCCACCGGCAAAGCCAAATGTCTTGAAACCCATTGATTCAAGAGCCACATTGCCGGTAAGGATCATCAGATCTGCCCATGAGATTTTACGGCCATATTTTTGTTTGATGGGCCAAAGCAGCCTGCGGGCTTTATCAAGGCTCACGTTATCGGGCCAGCTATTTAGTGGGGCAAAACGTTGCAGTCCTGCGCCTGCGCCGCCACGGCCATCCCCCACACGATAAGTGCCTGCACTATGCCACGCCATGCGGATAAACAAAGGGCCATAATGCCCGAAGTCTGCCGGCCACCAGTCCTGTGAGTCGGTCATGAGTGCATGAAGGTCTTTTTTCAACGCCGCGAGGTCGAGGCTTTTAAACGCTTCGGCGTAATTAAAATCTTCACCCATCGGGTCCGATAAGGTCGAGTGCTGACGCAGGATGCTTAGCTTTAGGTGGTTGGGCCACCAGTCAAGGTTCCTCGTGCCGCCACCGCCAACATTGGGCTTCATACTGCCGTTGTGAAACGGGCATTTACCGATATCCTTTGATTCATTTTCCATATTTATAAGTTTATGTTATTGCCGTTGCTTGCTCCTGGTATTTGTACCGGGGTAGTAAAGTTAGGGTATTGAGGAAATAATCAAGATCGATTAATTCTATATTCTGATAGCTAAAATCTATTATGCCAAAATCAATCCGTGCTACTTTGCCTGTTCCTTAGCCTGACGAAATCGATCCAGTTGCGGAAATAGCGAACTATCAAGCCGCCAGTTCTTTTTTGCCAGTTTTACCAATCGGATGATCTTTACATAAATACTCCAATCGTATGAGCCAGAAACCTGCTTGCCGCCTGTACGCCATAACCCCATGGGCTTTGAGCCTGGTCCTGACCCTTCTTAGCCTGACCTCCGCTGTCTCCGCCCTTGCCCAGCACGCCTTTAACGGTTCTTACCGTGGTCCGAATACCGACCGCATCGCCTTCCCCATTGGCGGCATGGGCGCTGGCATGTTCTGTCTGGAAGGCAGCGGCGCCATCTCGCATATGTCTGTCCGGAATAACCCGGACATGTTCAGGGAACCACCCATGTTCGCCGCGATCGCTATCAAGGGCAGGCCGGCATCCGCCCGTGTCCTGGAAGGCCCCGTACCCGGCTGGAAGAAATTCGGCATGCCCGATGCCGCTACAGGCGGCTATGGCTCCACCTGGGGGCTGGCCCGTTTCCGCAGCGCAGACTTTCTGGCCCGTTTCCCCTTCGGAGAGATCAGCCTTCACGACGGGCAGCTTCCGCTGAGCGTCCGTATTTCCGGCTGGAGTCCCTTCATCCCTACCGACGCGGATAACTCGAGTCTTCCGGTTGGCGCACTGGAATACAGCATCCGGAATACCGGCAACCAGTCAATCGACCTCGTGTTCTCCTATAACGCCCGCAACTTTATGGCCCTCGATGGCGCCGCTAATCATATAAAAGCAGTCCGGCAAGGATTCATCCTGTGCCAGGACAGCGCCGCAGGCCATCCCGAGCAACGGGGAGATTTTGCGATCTTCACCGACGATCCGGCTACGATCGTCGACCACGCCTGGTTTCGCGGCGCCTGGTTTGACCCGGTCTCCATGGCCTGGAATCATATAGAAAAGGCAGAAACGATCTCAACGCCGCCCCTCGAAAAAGATGCCCCCGGCGCCTCCCTTTTCGTATCCTTCACCTTGAAGCCGGGGCAGCAAAAGACCATACACCTGATGATGGCCTGGTATGTACCGGATACAAAAATGCGTTTCGGCTGGTCATCCCCGGCAGCAAACGCCGCAGACAGCTCCGTCGCCGACCGCTCTATCGATCTGCCCTCGCCCTTCCACAAACCCTGGTACAGCAGTAAGTTCCGTGACATTGCCGAAGTCGCCAATTATTGGATGAACAACTACGATAAGCTCCGCCGCAACAGCAATCTTTTTAAAGCTGCATTTTATAGCAGCACCCTCCCGCCCGAGGTGACCGAGGCCATCGCCGCCAACCTTACGATCCTGAAATCTCCCACCGTGCTGCGTCAGTATGACGGCCGCTTCTGGGGATGGGAGGGAGCCAATGACAGCCAGGGCAGCTGTCCCGGATCCTGTACCCATGTATGGAACTATGCCCAGGCCCTGTCCCATCTTTTCCCTGCCCTCGAACGCAGTCTGCGTGAAACGGAATTTGGAGAAGACCAGAGCACCGAAGGTTATCAATGCTTCCGCGCCGTAATACCGATCCGGCCGGTGGCCCATACTTTTTATCCCGCCTCCGACGGACAACTCGGCGGGATCATGAAGGTCTACCGCGACTGGCGCATCAGCGGAGACAGCACATGGCTCGGGGACCTCTATCCTAAAGTCAAAAAAAGCATGGACTTCTGCATCCGGACCTGGGACCCCCGCCATACCGGCACCATCGAAGAGCCACATCACAATACGTATGATATTGAATTCTGGGGACCTGACGGGATGATCACCAGTTTTTACCTTGGCGCATTGGAGAGTTTTATAAGGATCAGCCAGTACCTGCACCAGGATTGCAGCGTCTACCTGGCGCTGTTTGAAAAAGGTAAAAAGGCGATGGAGACCACCCTCTACAATGGGCAGTACTTCGATCAGCATATCCAGTGGACAGGGCTGAGCGCAGGCAATCCTGTCGAAGCCGCCAGGCAATCCATTGGCGGCACCTACTCCCCGGAGGCGATCGATCTGCTCCGAAGGGAAGGACCCAAATATCAGTATGGCAAGGGTTGTCTTTCCGACGGCGTCCTCGGCGCCTGGATGGCCCGCGTATGCGGTCTGCCTTCCCCGGTAGACGAGAAAAAGATCGGCAGCCATCTCTTGTCGGTCTACCGATATAATTACAAACAAGACCTCTCCGGCTTCAGCAATCCTCAGCGCCCTACCTATGCGCTGGGCAGGGAAGGTGGCCTCCTGCTCTGCACCTGGCCGAAGGGCGGCAAACCCTCTCTTCCTTTTGTCTATAGTAATGAGGTCTGGACCGGCATCGAATACCAGGTGGCCTCTCATCTGATCTTTGAAGGGGAA
This sequence comes from Puia sp., assembly GCA_035317125.1. Classification (GTDB taxonomy): domain Bacteria; phylum Bacteroidota; class Bacteroidia; order Chitinophagales; family Chitinophagaceae; genus Puia. Next base: position 16,105 of record DATHHO010000273.1, on the reverse strand, counting down.
AGGCAGAAAGGACTGGCCATTGTCCGCACTGCCCGCCAGCGTTATGACGGCATCATCCGTAACCCCTATGATGAATATGAGTGCGGCCACTGGTACGCCCGGGCTATGAGCAGCTATGCGCTGATCGAAGCCTTAACCGGCGTCCGTTACGACGCCGTGGAAAAAACGCTGTATGTTCATCCGGGGGCGGCAGACTTCACCAGCTTTCTCTCTACCGCAACTGGCTTTGGCAATGTCCGCTTCCGTTCCGGCAAGGCCAGTGTGCAGGTGGCCTATGGGGCTATAGCTGTTGAGAGGATTGTTTATGAGTAACCAGATTTTTATTACATTTAAGTTCAACTTATCACTGCAAATAAATAAAAATATGGAAGTACACCACCACCCTGATCTGCATCACAGAAAGAAAAAATTCAAAGAGTATGTTCTTGAATGCTTAATGATTTTTCTGGCTGTAACACTTGGTTTTTTTTGCGGAAACGATCAGAGAACATATTTCTGAAAAACATCGTGAAAAAGATTATATAATTGGCCTGATAAACAATTTACAAAGTGATACATCAAACCTGAAAGGGAAAATAGACAGAAACGATTTAGAGCTAAGAGGAATTGACTCTTTAATGAAAATATCAAAAAATAATTTTACAAATTACTCAGTTCAGGATTCAATATTTTTTTATGCAATCAAATACACGTTTGATTTGCACATCTTTCAGTTTAACGATCTTACTTTAGTACAATTAAGAAATGCAGGCGGGTATAGTTTTATTAAAACCAGCCATGTTGCTGATAGCATTGCTTTGTATGAGTCCAGGAATAATAATATCAAAATTCAGGAAAGATTTTATACAGATTCTTATGCACAAATGATGGCTTCTTTTAAACAAATTTTTGATAAGACCCTTTCCAATAAGTTCTTTCAGTCTTATCAGATGACAAAAAAGATACCTTCTGATATGTATGTCCTGATATCTAAAGATGAAGAAAAGATGCATTTGCTCTATAACGATTATTGGACATTCTATCGCGTCCTTAATTACTATAATTACCTGTTAAAAGTACATCTTGAATATCTAAAGGAGTTTATGATTCTTTTGAAGCGGGATTATGATATTGAATAGCTCGTCATGCTCCTGGAATGCGATTTGCTGTGGGTAATACCAAACTATAAATGTTCATTTTATGCAAAAGATCAGTCCTTTCATCTGGTTCGACAACAATGCCGAAGAAGCGATGAACTTCTACCTTCCCATTTTCAAGGACTCAATGGTGATCAGGGTCGCCCGTAACCCACCAGGTGGACCTGGGCCCGAAGGCGCCTTGCTGGTAGCAACCATCCAGCTGGAAGGGCAGGAAATCGTTTTGATGAACGGCGGTCCGGGTCATCCTCTGACTGATGCCATTTCTCTTACGGTCAACTGCGGCTCCCAGGAAGAGGTCGATCACTACTGGAACAAGCTCCTCGAGAATGGCGGCAAGGAGATTGCCTGCGGATGGCTGAAAGACAGATTCGGTCTTTATTGGCAGGTAACGCCTATCATGTTGCCCCAGCTGCTTAGCGACCCGGACAAGGCAAAGGCAGGTCGCGTCATGCAAGCCATGATGAAGATGATCAAGCTGGATATAGGAGCGTTGAAAGCCGCAGCAGATGCAAAGTAGCCGGTGCCTTCGATTTCTTTTACTCTGCTGGGCTTGTATCCTTTTGCTCGCCAGGGTTTACGGGCAGCCTGCTGGCGATGCTCGCACCATAGCATTGGTTGGTGCCAAGATTTATCCCTCCCCGACAGCCCCTGCTATAGAACACGGAGTGGTCTTGATCCGCGCCGGCAAGATCGTAGCCGTTGGATCGAACAAGACAATCACTGTATCAAAAAACGATTCGGTCATTGACTGCCGAGGCCTTACACTCGCTGCAGCTTTCTGGAATTGTCACGTTCATTTTATAGAACCCAAATGGCAGGGCGCTGATACCATGGATGTCAATCGTTTTGATCGACAGATGAGTGACATGATCACCAGTCACGGATTCGCGCATGTTTTCGATATTGCCGAATTGCACATCAGCAACGTCTTGCGTATTCGCAACAGGATTAAGCACGGTGACGTTCATGGTCCCATAATCTATACGACCGGTGTGCCCCTGGTGCCGCCAAACGGAAATCCGGTCTACCTGGAGCCGCTTAAGCTGCCTGCAGCCACTGATTCGCAGACGGTGGTAACCCACATTCGTCAGCAGATAGATTCCGGAGCAGATGGCATCAAGATCTGGACGGGCTCGCCTACACAGCATGGTGTTGTACACATGGCGGATAATATGGTGCGGATGATTACTAATATTGCGCACAGCCAGGGTAAGCCCGTATTCGCACATCCCTCCGATTCGAAGGGGGTCATGGTGGCGGTTGACAACGGAGTGGATATCGTGGCACATACTACTCCTGACGACCGACTGCTTTGGAGTGCAGATATGATTGGCAAAATGCTCCGGGCTCATGTGGCGGTGATCCCGACGCTCAAGCTTTGGAAGGATGTATTAATACAGGCAGGCGACACCGCCTGGTCGCACGATAAATTCATTTTTACGGCAGAACAGCAGCTGCACGACTTCGATAAGGCCGGTGGGACCATCCTGTTCGGCACGGATGTGGGCTATATTACCGATTATGCTACCGGAGATGAATTTGCCTTGCTGGCCGCGTCAGGTTTGACCTGGTCTCGCATCTTGGGCATATTAACAACAGCGCCTGCCGAACGATTTGGACTGAAAAAGCGTACCGGGCAAATAGTAGTCGGTTTGGACGCCGATATCGTTCTACTTCAAGGCGATCCCGCTGCTGATGTTCAGGCTTTTGACAAAGTCGAACTGACCATACTCCATGGCAAGGTTATTTACAAACGTTCGCAGTAGCAGAAAGACTACCTTGCCGGCAGGCACGATGGAAGTACTTCGGCATTCCCGACTTTACTGACTTTCGGTCTGCAGGCTTTTGACTCTGGCTTCCGGTTTCTGGGGTCCGGCTTCGAGCTGGTATCTTAATATGATCAGACCCGACTTCAGAGGTTTCGAATCGATCAACGTCAGTTTCTTCTGCTGTTGCAGGTTAGTGAAGAGTGTTTTTCCCTTAGCCAATATAGTTGGGTTCAATTCAAACCTGTATTCATCCACCAGGTCAAGTTTGATGAGATTGGAGGCGAAATTCGCGCCGCCCCAGGCAATGATATTTTTTCCATTCTCTTTTTTCAGGCGCGTTACTTCAGCGGGCAGATCGTGGGCAACCCTTGTATTTTTCCAGTCGGGCTTGAAATCGCCTTTTGTAAAAACGATATGCTGTGTTTTATCGGCCAGTTTTGCAAATTTCAGTTCGTTGGGTTTACTGTCCGGGTTATGTAATACCGATTGCCAGTATTGGGAATAAAGCGGGTACATTTTTCTTCCCAATAAAAAGGTATCTGCTGAATTGATGTCTTTGAAATGATCCGCCCACTCCTCCTCATCGCTGATTAACCAATCGGCTTTATCATTAAGGTCGGAAACATAACCATCCAGGGTTATTTGCATGGAGAGAATAAGTTTTCTTTGGCTCATCGCTAACATTTTTAATGGTGATAAATGTTTACGGTTCAAAGTTAGCGTCACGATATTTTTTGAAGGCGGTGTTATCGCGACTTCATAAGGGATAGTTTACGTGGGCAATTTTTATGCCATGCTAGGTTGTGAAGAGGAATCCTTTCGAACTCTTTTGGGGGGTAGCCGACCTGTTCGTGGCCTGAAATGCGTTGATTATTAGTGAAATAGAGGCCGCTATAAAAAAATGGTCGGATCTTCCGACCGTGGATTAGTTTCTTCCGTTTCTATTTAAGTAGTTTTATTGAATATCACCAAACTTCTGCGATGACTCGGCCGGGAATGACTTTATGGTTAGTGGTTTTAGCCACCATTCCTGGGCTAACCTCAGCAGCACAAACTCAATCCTGCCCGGTCAATATCAATTTTTCCAACGGCACCCTGATCCATTGGCAGGCCTATACAGGTAACAATATGGGGGGTAACGGACCCGACGCGATCAAAGTAGTGTATGATTCCGGTCAATCGGCCCCCAATGGAACGATTGGCGCAACCAGTCTTCCTGAATACAATCTCGCCAGGGTAAGCGGTATCACGGTTATTACCAGCCAAAGTACCGACCCTTTTGGTGACTTCCAAACGATCCCGACCATCAACGGGTATGCTTATCATTCTTCCATTTTGTTAGGCTCGACATCTGTTGCCGAACGCCAGGCCAACGACCCAACGACTGGACAGCCGACTCAAATGAATGGCCCACAAGGCGGATACGTCCGTGGGATAAGTTACCTTATAAATGTCCCATCCGGTCCGTCCACACTTCCTTATACCATGACCTATGCCTATGCCATGGTATTGGAGAATGGCACCCATGCCTCACTGGATCAACCAATGGCCCGGGCGATAGTAAGTACTCCCGGCGGAGTGATCGATTGTGCGTCGCCCGCTTATTTTCTTCCGACCAATGGCGGATTAGATTCGGCAACGGCCCGGGCCAATGGTTTTTCCCCGAGCCCTATGCCCACCCCGAATGCCTCCCGCAACGCACAGAATCCCGGAGAGCACCTGCAGGACGTCTGGACTAAAGGCTGGACGGAGGTGACGTTTGACCTGTCGCCTTATCGCGGGCAACAGGTATCACTGACTTTCGAAGCAGACAATTGTGTTCCGGGCGGGCATTTTGCCTATGCCTATTTTGCTCTGAGGGATATCTGTGGGAGCCTCAGGATCAGTGGAGATACGCTTGCTTGCACCTATAGTGTTGCGAAGTATTCCATTCCTTCACTGGATAATGCGTCATATGACTGGTCTGCCCCTGCCGGTTGGACCATCGAGTCGGGTAGTAACAGCAATACCATCACGGTAACGGTTGGTCCGCAATCCGGATGGATCGTTGCCAAAGAGACGAACAGCTGCACCATTCTGACCGATAGCCTGTTCGTCCACCTTTATAAAGGAGCTCTTCCACAGGCAGTGATCGATCCTCGTGATACTACCATCTGTCATGGCGGGACTGCCCCATTACATGCGCTTGTTACCACCGGCACAGAATACAGATGGGTAAGCCAGGGAACCTTTACCGGGGAAAGTAATGGCAGCATCTCATCTGTACCATTCGCCACCAATATCCTCGCGGCTCCGGAGCAAACGACGGATTATATTTTGAAGATCCTGAATGACGGCTGTCCCATACCCGTTGCAGACACCTTCACGGTGGTCGTTGTCCCTCCCATCCGGGTGAATCCCGGTAATGACACGGTGGTGGTGGTCAATCAACCGCTTCACTTCCGGGCATCAAGCAGTGACCCGTACAAAGATGATTACCATTGGGCTCCTTCCACGGCTCTTAGCAATCCCGATATAGCGGATCCTATCGGCGTGTACGGGCCAGGGATAGATAGCATCACCTACCTGGTAATGGCAACCGATATTTTCGGCTGCTATGGCACTGCTTCCGTGAAGGTGAGGATAGCACACACGCTGCCGGACTTTTTTGTGCCCAGCGCATTTACACCCGGAAAGAGTAGTAATGGCCTGTTCCGGCCTATTTGCATCGGCATTTCCTCGCTCGACTATTTTCAGGTGTATAATCGCTGGGGGCAATTGGTATACAGCACCTCGCAAATAGGACAGGGATGGGATGGCAGGATCCATGGAGCCTTGCAGGCAAACGGTGCCTACCTGTGGATGCTGAAGGGGACGGATTACATCGGCAGGGTTATTTTAAAAAAAGGCACCGTGGTGCTGATCAGATGAATGGCAGGCCGGTGCGGCCTTTAGGCATTGAAATCTCACAATAATACTATAAGCCAGGGAAATTGTTTACTCGAAGGATTTAGCTGCTATTTTGGACACATTCTATTTTTTTTACGATATTTAAAAATATGAATCAATTGAAATACTCTTATTTTTTATTTATGTTTTTCATATTCTCCTCCTGTGGAAATGGGCAGAAGGAAACAATTGAAAGCAGAATCCGACAGATTAATGGGATGATAGTATTATTTCAGAATCATATTGCCAGCAGGGGTGCCACGATTTCCAACATGTCCAGTCTGAGCCCAGCGAAGAAAGAGGAGTATCATTATGATAGTCTAATGCGTGTTCAGGAGTTGCAGATCAAGGCTACAAGAGTATTTCAGGAACAGGTAGATTCCCTAAAGAAAGTTCTGAACTCCTTTAACTGATGCTGATCTCTTCGGAAAGGGATCGGTTCGAGTCTCGTATCATAAAGGTACACCAACCAATTTCGAAGCCTTCAATCATTGAATTCTAAAACTGATTTTTTGGCTATCTTTTCATTTTATTTATATCAGTACTAAGCAATTCAAGACCTAATGGTAGTGACAGTAAATTTTTCTAATGAAGCTGATAAACAAAACCTTTTACCAAGTTAGCTAATAGCGAATTACTTACTATTTTTGAGCATGAGAAAGATTTTTATCGCAAAAGATGATTTGGACTCCAAAATTATAGGAAGGTCATTTCCGCAAATCGTCGGTTCTGATTGCAAACCATTGTTTGACGAAAACGAAAAATATAATGAAGAAGATAAATTCTTATCAATCCCGGCAGATGGTTATAGTGTTAAAATATCAAAAAGTGTTAAGCTGACGGATTCTTTAAGTAGTTTTATGACATGTCATTCTTCTATTTTATCGGAAAAACTGATCGACCTGTTGATGAAATTTAATACACCTGAGTTTAAGGCCATCCCGATAAAAATATTTAGAATAAAGGAACTCGTAATCGAAAAAAGATATTATATCGCCCATTTTATCGGCGACGAAGTTCTTAATGTTGATTTTGAAAAATCAACATTTGATTATTATACCGGAGGGGCTGGAATTGTTCTTGATCGGTCAATACTGCAATTCAAGGATTACGGTGATTTTCTTAAAAAGGGAAGGACCGACAGAAGAATAGACATGTCGAAGATAAAAAATGTGGTCATGTTACCTTCATTAAAAAATGACTTGATTTTTATGAATGCGTTAAGGGTTGTAAGAATGTTGGTAACAGAAAATCTAAGAGACGCAATGCTACAGGAAAAGATAACAGGGTTTCGATTTCTGGAAACCGGATATGTCGAAGACTGACTGCGGTGGAACCTGTGCATGCACGTTGCTTGTAACGTTCAATTGACCCATGTTTCACCGGTGCGGCACAGGTCGCCGAATCCGAAAGATTGAATTATCAATAATAGAGATAAGGAAGAATTTGCAAGCCAATAATGGTTAATCCTGCAAGAATAATTACAAGGAGATGTTTTTCAAAAAAGTAAAGGATCAGACCGACCAAGCTAACAATGCTGGTAATGCATGCCTCGAAAATCGCTGGTTCAATCACTTTCTGAACAACACCTGCTGGTATCAGAGGACTGGTCAATTGATATTTGGCCCGATAGATGGGAATGAACTGACTACATGTCAAGAGTAATACGACGATGAGGGAAATCTGAGCTCCGATCTTTATGGCTGCTTTTGTTTGTAGATTCGTCATCGTTTTGGCTCCCTTTTTTCCCAATCAAACCATTTTTCAGGGTCGAAGAATCTCCCCTTTTTGTCTGCAAGCATCACATCCATTTCATTATTTCTTGCGCCAGATTGGTCGTTCAGATCTGCAATAATCTGCCCGGCACTAATCTTATCCCCTTTCTGGCATCGGAGTTCGGATAACCCGGTATAGATAATCGAATAGTCACCGAATCTGATCACTAGTCCGTACATATCCGCGATCATCAAAACGCTGATCACCTTGCCATCGAACACGGCTAGAACAGGAAGAGCGCTGTCGCCAAAAAAACTGATTCCAGGTATACGAGTGCAACCTACGCAGTATTTTGTTTGATTATCTGTTAGTACCTTATTATAGGCGGAAATCGGAACCTTCCAATGCCCTTTCGATTTCAGAAATGCCCGATTGGAATCAACTTGTCCCATTGCGGGGCTGCTAGTCCAGAATAGCGTGGACCATACCAAAATAGCCAGATATTTATTGAATTGTTCCATTCTGGGTCTAAGGTAATTAGTATTTTGCAATATGGAATTAAGCGCGAGTCAACAAATTGTAGATTTAACGGATCTGGTGATAGGAGAGGGTAGGTGTCTGGTGGTTAGGAGTCGGGCATTCAATAAATTGTAATTATATTCGTCAGACGGGCGCGATCAGTGATTGGCACCTCAAGAACTCAACTAGTCACCGAATGGAATTGAATTTGACCATTGTAGACAATTTCTGGGATTGGTTTTCGCGAAACGCTCAAGATTTTGGAGACCATTTTGACAATACGGTCCTGATAATGCAATTGGACAAATGGATTCGCCAATTGGGCACCTATACCTGGGAAATTGGACCCGGAATGATCGAAAAGAACGCCTTGGTCATCTCTCCCGGCGGCAATCCGGAATTACTTTCTAAAACGAGAGAGATAATAATGCATGCGCCAAGGTGCACTGATTGGGAGTATTATTATGCTAAGCCTCCGAAACAATGGGAATTGATATTTCAGTTTAAGACTACCGACGGCGTACAGATTAAAGTCGATGCCTCAGATTGGAAATATGTTTTATTGAAATATGAGGACGAGTTGTTCGAGATCATCATTAAGGCGCCGGAAATAAGAAAGCTTGCAGAGATTGACAGATTGACTGCGGCGGAGATCGCATTGGATGGCATTTTGGGTGAAGAAATGCGAATGAACAAGATCTGCGAAATTGACGTAGTGGAAGAATTTGACCAATTGCACCAAAACAAAACAACTGGCATGACGTCTCTTTCAGACCATTTGAAGAGTATTATTTAGCGGCATTCTCCTGATCTGTGATGGTCATTATTTAACCGTACACTATCTACCGTTAAAGCAACATTTAACCTTTCAGTGAATTAATCAGAATAGGCGAGATAGTTTCTAAATTGAGGTATAAAACAGACATAGTAGTGTGCGAAATCGAACAGTTTTTATGAACCGATGGCTTTAACTAATTGATTAGTAGAGTGTAAGCAAGCTGGCATTTTTCTGGCTGCTACTCAGTTGTATTCAAAAACAAAAACGCATGCTCAAAAACTATTTTAAATTAGCCTGGCGCAGTCTTCGCAAAAACCCGTCCTCGTCTTTTATAAATATCGGCGGCCTGTCGATCGGGATGGCGGTGGCCATGCTGATCGGTTTATGGATCTATGACGAATGGTCCTTCGATAAACAGTTCGATGATTATTCCCGAATCGCGCAGGTCATGGAGAATCAATCGATCAACGGCGTGTACCAAAGCCAAAAACAGATACCCATCCCCGTAGCCGATGAGCTGAGGGCTAAATTTGGGAGCGACTTTAAACATATCATCCTCTCTTCACAAACCGGTGAACATATCCTGACTTTCGGGGAAAAGAAATTCACAAAAACGGGTAATTTTATCGAACCCAAAGGACCGGAAATGTTCAGCCTTCCCATGCTCGAAGGAAGCCGGGACGGCTTAAAAGATCCACATTCGATCTTATTGTCTGCCTCCCTGGCAAAAGCGTTTTTTGCCACCGCTGATCCGTTGGGCCAGACCATCCGGATCGATGATACCTTGTCCGTGAAAGTGACAGGGGTTTACCGGGATCAGCCGGACAACAGCTCCTTAAAAGACATCACGTTCTTCTCACCCTGGGACCTGTATGCGGTCAACGACCACGAAACCCACGAGCAAAGACATGAGTGGGAAGACAATAACTGGCAGGTCTTCGTGCAGATGGCGGACCATGCCGATGTGGAAAAGGTTTCCGTGAAGATAAAAAACATAAAGGCCGATAATGACAAGATGGTAAAGGCCGGAGATCCGTTCAAACCTGCGATGTTCTTATTCCCGATGAGCCGCTGGCATTTGTATTCCGAATTTAAGGGAGGCGTCAGCACCGGCGGCAGGATCCAATATGTCCGGCTCTTTGGACTGATCGGGCTGTTTGTATTATTGCTGGCTTGTATCAATTTTATGAACCTGAGCACGGCCCGCTCCGAAAAACGCGCCCGGGAAGTAGGCATCCGCAAGGCGGTCGGTTCCTTACGGGGACAGCTGATCGCGCAGTTTTTCTGCGAATCACTGCTCGTCTCCGCCCTGGCCCTTGTGGTAGCCCTGTTATGGGTAAAGCTCTCGCTTCCGTTTTTCAACACAGTGGCCGATAAGAAAATCTCCATCCCCTGGCTGAACGGGTATTGGTGGTTTGGCGGCATCGGCTTCAGTCTGTTCACGGGCCTTATCGCGGGCAGTTACCCGGCCTTGTATCTCTCCTCCTTCCAACCCGTCAAGGTGCTGAAGGGAGGGTTCCGGGCAGGACGTCTGGCATCCCTGCCGCGTAAGGCGCTCGTGGTAACGCAGTTCACGGTGTCGATCGCCATAATCATCGGAACCGTCATCGTATTCCGGCAGATACAATACGCCAGGAACCGCCCGGTTGGTTATAGCCGGGAAGGATTGCTCACTGTACAAACCCATACAAAAGATCTGTACAGTCATTTCTCCGCCTTCCGCGATGATCTGCTGAGGACCGGCGCGGTCGCCGAAGTGGCAGCCTCCACGAGCGCCACCACGGAAACGGGGGACGAGAATGGCTTTCTCGACTGGACAGGCAAGACTCAGACTGCAACAGCTGACAATTTTGCGATGAAAGGGGTAACCCAGCAGTATGCAAAAACGATCGGTCTGCAATTTTTGGAGGGCAGGGACTTCCAGACAGGCCCCGCGGGTTTTGACGCCATGACCATGGTCGTGAGCGAATCGACGGTTAAAGGGATGGGGTTAAAAGACCCGATCGGCAAGACCATCACTTGGATGGGTAATAAATTCACGGTGATCGGCGTGGTAAAGGATATGATCATCGGGTCACCCTATGAAGCGGCAATCCCTACGATCTATTATATTGCCCCCTATCCGATCTACACCGTCAACGTCAGGATCGATCCCCGCGTCGGCGCGTCGGAAGCTGTAAAAAAGATCGGGGAGGCGTTTTCGAAATACAGCCCCAGAGAGCCCTTCGACTATAAATTTGTGGATCAGCAATATGGCGAAAAATTTCGCTCCGAAGTACTGATCGGGAAACTGGCCGGTGTCTTTGCGGTATTGGCCGTCTTCATCTCCTGCCTTGGCTTATTCGGTCTCGCCGCATTTGTCGCGGAACAGCGTATCAAAGAGATTGGTGTGAGAAAGGTACTCGGTGCGACCGTTTTCAACCTGTGGAGGATGCAGTCCCGGGAATTCGTCGTCCTGGTCCTTCTTTCCTGCTTGATCGCCATTCCGATAGCCTGGATCTTTCTGCATCAATGGCTGCAGCAATATTTGTACAGGACGCCAATCACCTGGTGGATTTTTGCGGCAGCAGGCGGCGGCGCATTGATCATAACATTAATGACTGTAAGTCTTCAAAGTATAAAAGCTGCGATGGCCAACCCTGTAAAGAGTTTGCGGTCGGAATGATTTTGACCTTGGATTTGTTAGATTAACTCCTGACTTATATTTCTTGTTTGTTGGTTCAAGTTGTGACCAATACACCTGATCCTTTGGACTTCGCTATTAATTTAAAGGTTTGGCAGAAACCTCGGACATTTTGGCGATTCTTACCGAATGACAATGCTGCCTGGCTTTGGTGGGTGTCAATATTGCAAATACTATTTATCATAATTTGATGTTCAGCAATAACGATGGAGATCATTTCGTCGCCCCAGGTCCTGAAATCCCGATATGGGTTAAATGCTTCAAGAAAGGATTCACTGTCACTCTGCATGGTCCAATTTAACTGTCTGATGGTTTCTTTTGCTATTTCGTAGTTTTTTTCCTTTGGAAGGATGGTATTTAGTTTAGTGAACTTTAAGCCATTGTATTGATTCAGGAAAATGGCAACGCCAAGTGCTGGTAGGCCTAAGAGGCTCATTTTTGGACTGATAATATGAGCGATACCATCGTGAAGTTGAAAATATATAAAGCATCCTAATGCGAACAACATCGGCAAGCCGAAGTAAAACAGAGTTTCATAGTGCTTAAGCAGCCTCTTTCTGCTCAAGACTAGTCTTCCGCTGGTCATCATTTTTTTTTGCTGGTCAATCGTCATAGTAGTTACAAAATTAATGATTTCATCTATAAGATTTTCTGGCAGAATAGCTAAATGCTCAATGGCCCATTGCTGAGGAACGTAGCTGATGGCACGCAATCGTCCGACCCGGCTTAAGCAGTAAGACGACATTTAAGGCTGCCTTTTACCATCTCCTAAGTGCTAAATACTAATTTTGGGACTTCCCGGTCCCTGATCCATGCCGCCACGCCAAACCAGCCTATATTTGATCTATCCAATCCGAATGAAAGATTGGTCCATTAATAGTCCAACGTCCCAAAACCGTCAGTATCCTTATCCGTCCCACGAAAGCTGAAAAATTCAAGTTCTCTGAAGAACCTCCGAATAAAATTGGAGGTTTTTTCATTTAGGGGAACCGCGTTACCGATCTGCGTACGGCAGCATATCTCCGAATGAAGCTGATAATCAAAAGCTTTGACCAGGCTGTCTAATTCAAGGCTATTGTAGATGTTCAGGAATTGCATGTAATAGAGATTGTTCTTGTATTTACTGCTATAACTAGCCAACGTCATCCTTACAATAAAAGAATCAATACGTTCATAAGCACTACTTTGGTAAGAACCTATTTCAATATACGCTTCTAAAGTCCCGTCATTCCTCAAGGCCGGGTCTTCCGGATACCTACAAAGCAAGCATTTGCAAAGCGCGTAATTCTTTAACATGGTTCTCTCTTTAACCAGTTGGGAAGGGGTGTGGAAAGGGCTGAGAATGTCCAGGTTTGCCTAAAAGAACGCCTTCTCCCACAGACGGCGCGTAAGTATCAGTAACAGCGGCATCGGCCGCCAATTCCGGCTGTTTTCCGAATTGCCCCTCGCCCACAGGCGTGGCGAACGGGTGGCCGACTTGCTGTCCGCTTGCCGGGCACGGGAGCTTTGACTTAGCATAAGAAAGTTTTTCTATCTTTAACTGTGGAGAGACACTATAAATACATGGCCTATTTTTTCCTGGCCTTTATTTTCTTTGTAGCACTAGGCTTCTATTATCCGTATTTTTCGTTATTTCCGGAATTTAAAGCTGTCACTTTTATCATCCATATCCATGCTACAGCCCTACTTCTTTGGGTGGTAGTAATCATTGTTCAACCCTTCTTAATCGCTTACAAGAAATTCAAAGCACATCGTGTTATCGGAAGATTTACGTATTTGCTGATGCCTTTGATTATCATTTCGTCAATTGGAGTATTACGACAACAATATCACGAAGGAGTCGAGCGACATATGACTTCTTCGGCAAGTCTTAAGACATTATTTACTTCCGCAACAGAACTCCTTTCCATTGTAGTATTTTACCTCCTTGCTATTTTTAGCATATTAAAGCAAAATGTCGCATTTCATATGCGCTATATGATTTGTTTGGCGTTAGTATTCATTCCACCATCGCTCGGAAGAACATTAGGGTACTGGCTTTTTATGACGCAATATCATACCTACAATATCTCCATTCTGATTTGTATTGCAATTTTGATCATGTTAATCCTTTATGACAGACAAAAAAAATTGAACTATACCCCCTATATTGTTGGACTACTCGTTTTTTCGATTTTTCATGTTTTCTGGTTTGCTATAGGGCACCCCATTTAACGGCACCAAAGACAATAAATAATGCATACCAGGGATTGACGAAAAAAGTGGTCTAAAAAGACCTTGGTGCGCGGGAAGGGATTGCCTCCGGGGCCCTCCTGGGCCACTCCGGCGATCAGTGGGGGCGGCTACAACAAATGGCCCGCGCCTATCGGCGCTTGTGTTTTTGCCTTCATCCGCTCCCGCAAGTTTACTCGCGTCGCTTCTGAATGCAAAAACCCCCAGCAAAGCTGGGGGCCATGTGTTGTGCGCGGGAAGAGATTCGAACTCTCACACCCTTTCGGGCGCTACCACCTCAAAGTAGTGCGTCTACCAATTTCGCCACCCACGCAATTTGTAATCTTTGGGACTGAGCCGAATTATTACTGTTCGGCCGAGGCGGCTGCAAAAATAAGGTTTTCAGGCAGAATTTCATCGCCTATCTGCAAATTCCGGGAGGTCATGTGGCTGGTGGGGGAGCCCCTCTATTTCTTCAGCACGATCCTGAAGGTCGTACCCTTCCCCTGTTCGGATTGCTTTACAAACAGCTCTCCCTTGTGATATTGCTCGATGACGCGCTTGGACAGACTCAGGCCTAGCCCCCAGCCGCGTTTTTTGGTCGTAAAGCCCGGTTTGAAGACTTTTTGCAGGTTCTTGCTGGCGATACCCTTCCCCGTATCCGTGACATCGATCTGCACCTCTTTTTCCAGCTGCCGGATGGCAACCGTGATCTCGCCCTTTCCTTCTATGGCGTCCAGCGCGTTCTTCAGCAGATTTTCGATGACCCAGTCGAACAGGGGACCGGAAATATTGGCGATTATTCTTTCCTTATCGCTGACCTGCATCCTGAACACGACCTTGCCCGTCGCCCTTTTCCGGATATAATCCACCATGCTCTGAACCTGCTGGACCAGGTCTCTTTCTTCCAGACGGGGCTTGCTGCCGATCTTGCCAAAGCGGTCGGACACCAGCTTCAGACGGTCCACATCCTTTTGTATCTCCTGTACCGTTTTGGGATCCGTATTGCTTTCTTTCAGCATTTCCACCCACCCCTCCAGCGAGGAGACGGGGGTGCCCAACTGATGGGCCGTCTCTTTGGCCATGCCCGCCCAGAGCTGATTCTGCGTAGCCCTGTTGCGGACGGTGACGGAATAAAGCGCGAAGAAGATGAACAGGGCTACGATGCAAAGCTGCACAAGGGGATAATAGCGGACCTCGTCGAGCAGCGAGGTATGACCATAATAATATCGGTTGGCGATATAGGGCTTTTCGCTGAGCCTGATCTCGAGGGGCCGGTTCTCCGACCGGAATTTTTTCAATTTTTTATAAAGGAAATCTTTGTCGCTTTCGGCATCCGCGGAATCCAGATTGATATAACCCATGATGCTGTCCTTCTCATTGGTCTCGATGATCGGGATGGATTGCTGGTCATTGTGGATCAGATTGGGCAGGGTAAGGTCCGTGCTGGTAAGAATGGCCTTGCTGGCAGCCACCCACTGCTCTACTTTCTGTCTTTCTTCCGCGGCGATCTTCCTGGCGAGGTATTGCGAATAGAAAATAGTGCCGCTGACAATGATGATGGCCAGCAAGGCTAGTAAGGATCGCCAGTTAAGCAAGGATCTGATCATAGACCGAATTTATAAAAACCATCCAACTTGCTGCCGGGTATTTTTAAACGGGCATTTGGATTTTGGACAGCCCTTTCCCTTATTTTTGGAGGATTATACAAACACCAATCTTTAGTGAGGCCAACCATTGCAATAGTTATACTGAACTGGAACGGACGCAAATACCTGGAAAAATACCTTCCTTTTGTAGTGGCCAGCACCTGGTCGGGCAAAGAGGTGATCGTGGCCGACAATGCCTCTACCGACGATTCTATGGCCTTTCTCCGCGAAAATTATCCGCAGGTGCGCGTCATCACCCTCGACCAGAATTATGGGTTTGCCAACGGATATAATGAGGCGCTGAAGCAGGTGAAAAGCGATTATTATGTCCTGCTGAACTCCGATGTGGAAGTAGAGCCGGGCTGGATCGAACCGGCGCTGGACCTGATGGAAAAGAACCCCTCCATTGGCGCCTGTCAGCCGAAAATACGCATGACGGGCAACAGGGAGCTTTTCGAATATGCCGGCGCGGCGGGGGGGTGGCTGGATTTCCTGGGATATCCTTTTGCCAAAGGGAGGGTTTTCGATGTCTGCGAGAAGGATGAAGGGCAATATGACACGGCCGAGCCTATTTTCTGGGCCAGTGGGGCAGCCATGTTCGTCAGGGCAGAGCTGTATCACCGACTGGGTGGCCTCGATGGCTATTTTTTCGCGCATCAGGAAGAGATCGATCTGTGCTGGCGTCTCCAGCTGGCGGGTTATGCGATCTACAG
>DATHHO010000272.1:0-31009 GCA_035317125.1 Puia sp. | reverse complement strand
GCTTTATGAATGGGGAAACTCGTTTCTGTATCCGGGCCATAAACAATGGGGGCGCCCGTAGTCCTGGCAAGGTCCAGGTGACCGCTTACAAAATCCGCATGAAAATGGGTCTCGAATATATAACGGATATTCGTATTCCTTTCTTTGGCCAGCTGAAGATACGCGTCGATATCCCGGAGCGGGTCGATAATGGCCGCTTCGCCGGCGCTTTCAATATAATAGGCTGCTTCACTCAGGCATCCGGTATACAATTGCTTGATGTACATACCCTGGCACTTTTTTTGCAAAGTTAGCTATTATTCCGGAATAGGTCGGGAGGGGTTAGTCGATCAGTTCATCCACGCATTTCATGATCTCACCAAGACGATCATGATTGATGATGTAATAAATGAATTTACCATCACGCTGTGTCTTGACGATGCCCGCCCTGCGTAAGATCGCAAGATGCTGGGAAGCTACCGATTGCTCGAGACGGAGATGCACATAAATTTCGGTTACCGTCAGTTTTTTATTCTCATCCAGGAGACGGATGATCTGTTGACGGAGCTTGTGGTTAAGCGCTCTTAAGATCAGGGCTCCTTTCTTCAGGTTAAGAAAATCCACTTTTACAGGGGCCCCTTCGGAGCCCTCTGCATTTACTACCATCCAATAGTTATTATTGTTCATCGTTAAGCTCATGAGCGGTTACCGTTTTAAGGATTTCAACAAGATACGTGATAAAGCCGAGCAAATTTATAGCCTACCTACTAAAAAACTGGGCCAAATCAAGGTAATATGATAATATAGTCATTTTCCTTTATGAGTGTAGAATTCTTTAGTATAAGCGGGCTCGCTGTAAACCGTGTCGGTGAATTCACGGTGTAAATATCGTAAAAAAGATAGAATACCCAGATACCCTGCATCATATTTAATTTCGATGAAAGCCGCGCTGGTAGCAGCAAGTAACGGTTTACACTTATAGCTTCCACCGCCAAAAAACGACATACTGTGGAGGTTCAGATACTCCGAAAAAGAATTTTCGTCAATTATCATCGCAACGGGGCTCATTAGTTCTACTCCGTCACTTCTGTAGACTGCCGTAAAAACCTCCATCCTGCGGGCATCGATCATGGGGCAGAAAAGGTCTGTTCCCGGAGCCTGTTCCCTGGCCGCCAGCTCCATTACTTTTAACGTACTTTCCGTGATCAGCGGAATACCCAATGCGTAGCAAAATCCCTTAGCAGCCGACATTCCAACGCGCAGGCCCGTATAAGAGCCCGGGCCGGAAGTGACCGCTACCGCGTGCAGGTCCCGGAGCCTGTGGCCCGTCTCTGCCATCATTTTCCCGACAGCCGTATGCAGCCAGGACGCATGGTCCCGCTGCTCGTTATTTTGCAGTAAAAGCAGCGATTTTCCGTCTTCCGACAAGGCAATTCCAGCTGTTTCCGTCGAAGTATCAATATTCAGGATCAGAGCCATGAAACGCTGGGTTTTGAGAAAAAATTTTAACTTAATTTTAATCTTTCGACTTCCTCTTTTAACGCCGGAGCCACCGTATAGCGGCTGTCGGTTGCGCTGAGAATAGTCAGGAGCTCATCGATAGCCCCGATACCGATCTTTTCCGACCATTCAAAAGGGCCGTAAGGATAATTTGTACCCAGCTTCATAGCCACGTCTATTTCCATCCTGCTACTCACTTTATCCTGTAAGGTATAGTAGGCTTCATTGATGATCATGGCCAGGATCCTGGCGCTGATCATACCGGGTATATCCGCGACAAAACGATATTTCCAGCCAAGCTCATCGAAGGATCTGGCAATATGTTGTTCTTCTTCCTTATGACGGACCGCGAGCTCATTGCAGGGCCTGTTCAGAAAGCCGGGCCAGGCGCTGATGCGGATAAAAGGCCTGCCGATCTCCTGCAGGGTATGGGCGACGGAGTTGATGACTACAGGCCGGGACAGGCGGCTGAGCTGCCCGATACGGTCGTTGTCCATTTTGAAATCAAGGTCGAAGTAAAGGGCCGCGTCGGAGTGACGGGCCAGCTCCCCGGCAGAATCTGCCCAGACCCATTCCACGCCGGAGGGGATACCTTTATCTTCCGTCTCTTTTCGCATCCGTGTATCAGCCAATGCCGCAATCTTCATGGTATAGCTTCAGGCCGCAAATATAGCCACAAGTATAGCTATCTTTGGCGCATGGAAAAAAAGATCATCAATACCCCCAATGCCCCTGCCCCCATCGGACCCTATAACCAGGCGGTACAGGCCGGCAACCTGCTCTTTATATCCGGCCAGATCGCCATAAACCCCCTTAATGGAAATGTCGAAGCCACCGATGTGTACGGAGAAACACACCAGGTCATGCACAACCTGAAAGCCATCCTTGCCGACGCCGGAGCGGATTTCAGCCATGTCGTAAAAACCACTATCTTTTTAAGCGATATGTCCCTGTTTACTACCGTCAATGAAATATATGGCAAATACCTGACCGGCGATTTTCCTGCCCGGGAGACCGTTGCCGTAAAAGGATTGCCAAAAAATGTAAATGTAGAGATCAGTATGATCGCGGTGCTGTAAGCGGTGGCCGCGTCGGCCCCTGAACCCTTACCCGGGTACTCCGGACTGTCCGGTCCGCATGCTGGCCATCCGGCCCTAATTCAGCACACCCAGCTCCTTGCCCACTTTGGTAAAGGCCGCAATGGCCTTGTCGAGATGCTCCTGTTCATGCGCTGCGCTCAGCTGCACCCTGATCCGCGCGAGGCCTTTTGCCACCACGGGATAGAAGAACCCGATCACGTATACACCTTCATCCAGCAACCGGGCAGCAAAGTTCTGCGCCACCACAGCCTCATACAACATGATGGGCACGATAGGGTGATCGCCGGGTTTGATGGCAAAACCAGCCTCCGTCATCCTGGTCCGGAAATATTTCGTGTTGTATTCCAGCTTATCCCTGAGCTCGGTCGTCTCGCTCAGCATGTCCAGTACGGCAATGGAAGCGCCTACTATAGACGGCGCCAGGCTGTTGGAGAACAGGTAAGGACGGCTGCGCTGGCGCAGCATTTCGATGATCTCCCTGCGTCCGCTGGTAAACCCTCCCATGGCCCCTCCCAGGGCCTTGCCCAGCGTGCCGGTGATGATATCGATCCGCCCCATGACCCCACGATATTCATGCGTGCCACGCCCCGTCTTTCCAAGGAACCCCGATGAATGGGATTCATCGACCATGATGATAGCCTCATACCGGTCGGCCAGCCCGCAGATCTTGTCTAGCTGAGCGATAGTGCCATCCATGCTGAAAGAGCCGTCCGTCACGATGATCCTGCTGCGGGCATTCTGTGAGGCCTTCAGCTGCTCTTCGAGGTCCTGCATATCGTTATGTTTGTAGCGTAAGCGCTGAGCCTTGCAGAGACGCACGCCGTCAATGATCGAGGCATGGTTCAGCTCGTCGGAAATGATCGCATCCTGGTCTCCGAATAACGGCTCGAACACCCCGCCATTCGCGTCGAAGGCGGCGGCATACAGGATGCTGTCCTCGGTCCCGAGAAAAGCGGCGATCTTCTGTTCCAGCTCCCGGTGAATATCCTCCGTTCCACAGATAAAACGGACGCTGCTCATGCCGTATCCCCTGGCATCGATAGCCTTGTGGGCGGCGGCGATCACCCTGGGATGGGAAGACAGGCCGAGATAATTGTTTGCGCAGAAATTGAGCACCTTTTTCCCATCGGTACGACCCGGCAAGGTCACGGTGATCTCGGCGCCCTGGGGGCTCGTAATGATACGTTCTGACTTGAAAAGGCCGGCGCCCCTGATCTCTTCCAGCTCGGTGGTCATTCGTTTGACAAAGGATGCGTTCATAGAAAATTTTTAAGAGGCCAAAGGTAAGCGGTTGACAGATGAAAAATTTTGCCCGCCTGTAACAAATTTTGCCTAATTTCGTCTAAGAAGGGAAATATACTGCTCATGAAGTCCAGAACTTATATCCGGTTGTTTTTTCTGATCCTGATCACCGCGATCAGCTTCCTTCTTTTTTCTTATTCCCACTCCAGCTCCTCCGGTAACCAGGAAAATTCAGACTGCGGAAAATGCCAGCAGAAAAGAGCACAGACAGATTTTATAATCTGGGAATCTCTTTCACGCAATTTATTGTCTGTCAATCGTTGATCTCGGGAAATAACCTGACCCCCTCCTCCTGAGCTTACCCGGATCCTCGTCTCCCCTGTAACTTTTTCTTTACCCGGCCGTATTAGAGTACAAACAATACAGGCGATGCCTTTTCATCAGACCAGACAGCCCTGCTTATGACGGAAAAAGAATATAATGAATGTGTAACGAATTATGCAGATAATGTGTACCGCTTCATCCTGAAGAACCTCAGGCATGAAGAGGACGCACGCGACGTGGTGCAGGGGGCCTTTGAAAAATTATGGAAGAACCGGAAAGAGGTGGAGTCCGGTAAGAGCAAGTCCTACCTTTTCACCATCGCCTACCACCAGATGATCGATCACCTGCGGAAAATAAAAAGAGTGCAGCTGCGGGAAGAATTCCGGGAGGAAGCCCGGATCCAGGACCGTCCTGCCCATAACCTTAAAAAAGTACTGGAAGACGCCCTTGCCCGGCTGAATGAAACACAGCGGTCGCTGGTGCTGCTGAAGGACTATGAAGGATATTCCTATGAAGAGATAGGCCGGATCACCGGCCTGAATGAGAGCCAGGTAAAGGTGTACCTGCACCGGGCGCGCATTCAATTAAAAAATTATTTGGTCAGCGTGGAAAACATCATTTAGATCCCATGATCACACGTGATAATTATGAAGAATTTTTCTTGCTGTATGTGGATAATGAATTATCCCTTGCAGACAGGAAGGCTGTGGAAACTTTCGCAGCCGGCGACCCCGGCCTGGAAGAGGAATTACGCGCCCTGCTGCGCTGCAGGCTGAAGCCGGACAGCCATCTTTCTTTCGGCAACCCGGGAGCCCTGCTGAAAGGCAGTCCCGCCGACGAGACCATTCATGCCCTCCATCCGGATGCCGGTGCCAACCCGATGGATGGCATCCCCCACACCTATGAAGGACCTTTCTTGTCCTATATCGACGGCGAGCTGGATGAGACGGGCAGAAGGGCGGTGGAGGATCTCATCCGGCAGGACCCATCCCTGCTGAGGCAGCTGGAACTTTTGCGCCAAACGGTGAGCATGCCCGATCCAGGGATCGTATTCGAAAACAAAGAGGTCCTTTATAAACGTGATTCCCGGGTCCGGCTCTTTGGTATCCCGCCAGCATTTTTCCGGGTCGCCGCTGCTGCGGTTATATTGCTTGTGATCGGTCTGCTCATTTTCAACAGGACAGGAAAAAATACCGCCCATGACCTGATCGTCCAAAAGAAGGACAAGCCCCCGGTCACCGCCCCGTCAACCCAACCTGTCACGGATCAGCATGATGCTGCCACCCCCGATATGGCCAGATCGGATGCCGCAGGAGCCGATACGGCGTCTGTCGTAAAGAATGATCTTCCGGGCGGCATTGCTGCCACGGATAATAAAAATAAAAAGGAGACTGTAACTCCCAGGTCTTCCGGCGCGTTATACTCTTCAACAGGACAGCGTGCAAGGCCTGGTGAAGACAGCGGACGAACAAAGGAAATTGCAGGGAACGATCAGGCAGCGGTGCAAAAAAGAGGAGGTCAGACGACCGGACGATACAGGAGCCCGGCTGATACAAGGCCAGCAGATCCCGGGGCAAAGAACAGCGGCGGAACGGTAAGCATAGTCGCACCGGATCCGGGATCGAAGGAGAACCCGGTGAACAGCCGCCTCTCCAGCCTGGCAATGGTTACTACCGGTAGCCAGCAACCGGAGAACAGGCTGTCCTCATTCGCCACCCAGGCCCTGCTGAAAGATGCCGCCAGGGACGATGAGGATGTTGACGACTATGCCATGGAACAACCTTCTCCCAAAAAAAATAAACTTCGTGGGATCTTCAGAAAAGTCTCCCGCGTTTTTGAAAAAACAGCAGGGTCCGACGATCCGGACAATAAACACGGCGTGCTGATCGGGAACTTACAGATCGCGCTGAAATAATGGTTCACCAAAAATGAAAATCATGAAGGGACAATTTTTACTACTGGCAGCGCTATGCCTGTGCCTGACGGGCTGGGCGCAAAGCGATACAACGGCAAAAAGCACTGCGGCCCCACCGGATGCGGGCGACACGATCCACGTTGGCAACCTCCTCATCGTCAAGAGCGGAAGAGAATATGATGATGACAGCACCTACCGTTTGCACCGTCGCCATAACGATCATTCCACCTACAGGCCTTCGAATATCAGCACCAACTGGTGCATACTGGATCTGGGATTTTCAAACTTCAGCGACAAGACGGATTATGGTTCGGCTTCGGCGCAGCATTTTGCCCCCGGCGCCACGGGTGATTGGTTCCATCTGCGGACGATCAAGTCCGTCAATGTAAATATCTGGTTGTTCATGCAGCGTCTGAACCTGATCAAACACGTGGTGAACCTTAAATATGGGCTGGGGATCGAACTGAATAACTACCGCTATACCGAGAATATCAAGTACCTCACCAATCCCACCCGCGTGATCATGGATACGATCAGCTACAGCAAGAACAAGCTGGCGGCCGATTATTTTACGATCCCCTTTATGCTCAATTTCAATTTCACTCCCGGCAGGAGAAACGGCTTTGGCCTTAGCCTTGGCGCCAGCGCAGGATATAAATACTCATCCAGACAGAAAGTAAAGAGCGGCGTGACGGGTAAAAGAAAAACTTTCGATGATTTCGATATGGAGCCCTGGAAAATATCCTGGATCGGGGAACTACAGCTGGGGCCTGTAAGGCTATACGGCTCCCTCGCGACAAAAAGCATGTTCCGGAATGGACTGGACCAGACTCCCTATACGGTGGGCATCCGGTTCAGCAACTGGTAGGGCCGGGGTGTAATCCGGAACCGGGGCCTCCCCGGCCGGTCGTCGCCTTTCCAGCCGGTCATAGCTATTGCCTGTTTGTTATCGGTTCCCTAATTTTTTCCACACCGGAAATAAACCTTCCGCTCCTGCGTTGATCATATGTAAAATACCCTACTATGACTACTACGGGCACAAAGCGGATCGTCCTGTATACGCTGTTGAGTTTCATACTTTTCGCGTTTAAGGATGCCGGCCACAGATCGGCCAGCAAACGCTTCTTCCACCGGCATTTGGAAGGAGAAGTATATATCCTGGTCATAAAATCCAATTACGAATTGCAGGTCTTCGATAAGGATGGCTGGTATGCCACCTACCCTGCCGTTTTCGGCAGCAAATCACTCGACGATAAAATGGTGCAGGGAGACCGCAAGACGCCGGAAGGCACCTTTCATATCCTGTCCAAGAGACCACACGAAAAATGGGATAAGATGATGGACCTTGATTACCCCACCGCAACCGATCAGGCAAAGTTCAATGAAAGGAAGGCAAAGGGCCTCATCCCCAAAACGGCGCGGATCGGTGATGGGATCGCCATCCACGGCACCTGGGCCCATGATGATATAGCGGTAGACGCGTACCAGAACTGGACAAATGGCTGTATTTCCCTGAAACGGGAAGATATGGATGAAGTGTACCAGATGGCCCCGGTCGGAACCAGGGTCATCATACAACATTAAACCCGGTACAGGCCAGGCTCCGCGAACCGCACCCTACACCCGCCCATTCTTGATTTCTTCCACGACCGCGGGATCCAGCAGGGTGGTGATGTCACCCAGATTGTGCGTTTCCCCTTCGGCGATCTTCCGCAGGATCCTGCGCATGATCTTTCCGCTCCTGGTCTTGGGCAGGCCGGTCACCAGCTGGATCTTATCCGGCTTGGCGATCGCTCCGATGACACGGGCAACGGTCTGTATGATATCCTTGCGGATCTGATCCTCTTCCGTAATATGCCCCTTGAAGATCACAAAAGCATAGATGCCCTGTCCTTTGATGTCATGAGGATATCCAACCACCGCGCTCTCCACCACTCCCGTATGCATATTGATGGCATTCTCGACCTCCGCTGTGCCGATCCGGTGACCGCTTACGTTCAGCACGTCATCGACACGTCCCGTGATGCGGTAATTTCCGGCCTCATCGCGCAGGGCGCCATCGCCGGTGAAATAGAGTCCCGGATAGGTGGCAAAATAATTCACCCGGCATCGCTCATGGTCCCCGTATGTGGTCCTGATGATAGAGGGCCACGGGAATTTTATGCAAAGATTGCCGCTGGCGCTGTTACCTTTTATCTCCTCGCCTTTTTCATCCACGAGCACCAGTTGTACGCCGGGCAGGGGCAGCGTGGCATAGGAAGGTTTGGATGGCGTGATCCCAGCCATATTGGAGATCATCATACCGCCGGTCTCCGTCTGCCACCAGGTATCCACGATGGGACAGCGGCCTTTCCCTATATTTTCATCATACCAATGCCATGCCTCTTCGTTGATGGGTTCGCCTACCGTACCCAGCACCTTCAGGGAGCCAAGGTCTTTATTTTTTACAAAGTCCAGACCAAAGCCCATCAGACTCCGGATCGCGGTAGGGGCTGTGTACAGGATATTGACCTTGAATTTATCTACAATGTCCCAGAAACGTCCGGCATCGGGCCAGGTGGGGATGCCCTCGAACAGCAGGCTGGTGGCGCCGGCGCCCAGAGGGCCATATACGATATAGCTATGGCCGGTGATCCAGCCGATATCCGCCGTGCAGAAATAAACATCGCCGGGCTGGTATTGAAATACGTTCACAAAGCTGTAGTTCGTATATACCATATAGCCCCCGCAGGTATGCACGACTCCTTTCGGCTTGCCGGTAGAGCCCGAAGTATACAGGATGAAGAGCATATCTTCCGCATCCATGGATTCCGCCGGACAGGGAGGATTACCCTGGGCCTCTACAGTTGCGACCTCCTCTTCCCACCAGACGTCCCTCCCTTTGATCATGCTAATGGGAATAGTTGTACGCTCGAGCACGATTACCTTCTTAGCCGAGGGACAGCTCCCGAGGGCATCGTCGATAACGGCTTTCAGGGGGATCGGTTTATTCCCCCTGTACGCGCCATCGGCCGTGATCACCAGGCTGCACTGGGCATCCTGGATCCTGTCTGCAATGCTCTGCGCGGAGAAGCCTCCGAAGACCACGGAATGGATAGCGCCGATACGCGCACAGGCCAGCAGGGCGATGGTCAGCTCCGGCACCATGGGCATATAGATACAGATCCGGTCGCCTTTTTTCACCCCATTATTCTTTAATACATTGGCGAACTGGCAGACCTTAAAATGCAATTCTTTATAGCTGATCACCCGGTATGCTTCCTTCGGATCGTTGGGCTCCCAGATAATAGCGGGCTGATCGCCTCTGCCGGCAAGGTGCCGGTCCAGACAGTTTTCGGTAATGTTCAGCTTCGCACCGGAAAACCATTTCACTTGCGGGCCGGTGAAGTCCCATTCCAGCACTTTGTCCCATTTACGGTGCCAGGAAAAATGGGAGGCGATATCTGCCCAGAAACCTTCCGGATCTTCCACGCTCTTCCGGTAGGCCGACTGGTATTCTTCCGATGACCGGATCTGATAAGGATAATGCATACGACGGATTTGTGATAGTGATTTATGATAAATTATACGGTGCCGACCGGGAGCACTGTTCTTCCATACAACTCATTCAGCAGGGCGGCAACGCCCGTATAGATGGCCGATCCGCCGCAAACGATACCTTCAAATCCGGCCAGATGTTTAATTCCGCTGTTCCCTGTGGAATCCCCAAGGGCCAGTAAAACAAATAATATGGTCAGAGATGCAAAAACGAATTGCAGCGCGCGGTTAAGCTTCAATGTGCCGAAAAAAAGCAAAAAAGTAAAAAGCCCCCAGACGGCCAGATAAGCAGCCATTGCCGTCTCCGATGGAGCGGCCATCCATCCCAGTTTCGGCATCACGATGAGGCCGACCAGCGACAACCAAAAGAATCCGTATGAAGTAAATGCAGTCAATCCAAATGTGTTATTTTTTTTAGCCTCGAGAATTCCGGCGATCACCTGTGCCAGGCCTCCATAGAACAGGCCCATGGCCAGGATCATGGAGTTGATCTCGAAAAAACCGGCATTGTGAAAATTCAGGAGTACCGTGGTCATTCCGAACGCGCAAAGACCAAGAGGCGCCGGATTTGCAGTACCATCCTTTATGGGAGCAATCGTTGGTTGGGTCATAAAAATTTAGGTTGAGTTTGACTTAATACCACAATTTTAATTCATTTTTATTATAATTGACAAGTCGGGCGGTCCGATGTCCCGCAGCAAAGGATAAACAAAGAACATTTAGCAGGATTAGCCTAATTTCGCGGTGTAAATCAGCAGCATGTCCATCGAAGTAAAAGACCTTGTAAAGATCTACGGCGAGCAAAAAGCGGTGGATACCATCTCTTTCTCGGTAAATAAAGCGGAGATCGTCGGATTTCTGGGGCCGAACGGCGCAGGAAAATCCACCACGATGAAGATCATCACGGGCTATCTCGGTCAGGATGGCGGTCAGGCCTTCGTATGCGGGATCAATGTCAATGAACATCCGCTGGAGACAAAAAAAAAGATCGGCTACCTGCCGGAAGCCAACCCTCTCTATCCCGATATGTTCGTCAGGGAATATCTTGACTTTATAGCCGGTGCGCATGGCGTTTCCGGCAAAAAAGAGAAAATAGAGTCCGTTATCGCCACGGTGGGCCTTGGGGCTGAAAGCAAAAAGAAGGTCGGGCAATTATCCAAGGGGTATAAACAACGGGTGGGTCTTGCGGCAGCCCTTATCCATGATCCGGAAGTCCTCATACTGGATGAGCCTACCACCGGTCTGGACCCAAACCAGATCGTCGAGATCAGAGAAGTGATCAGACGGCTGGGGAAGGATAAAACGGTCCTTTTCTCCTCGCATATCCTGCAGGAGGTAGAAGCCATCTGCGACAGGGTCGTGATCATCAATAAGGGGAAGCTGGTGGCCGATAACAAACTCAGCCTTCTCCGGCAGCAGAATACCAGCAAGACGGTCCGGATCGCTTTTAAAGAAGAGCTGGATGCGGATCGGCTGCAGAAAATAAACGGAGTGGAAAGGATCAGCCGGCTGGGCGCCCAGGAATGGGAACTGCTCACCGACAGACCCGATGAAGTAAAAAAACAATTGCTGGAGCTGGCTTTGCAGAACAACCTGAACATTGTTTCTTTGCAGAGTGAGGGTCAGAGCCTGGAAGATATATTCCGGAGCCTTACAGGGAACTGAGTGGATCCGGTTCCGACGATCCCGGTCGACGATCGCTTGCCATCAACAATAATCAACACTTAAAAAACTACGAACCAATCATGAGCTACATTGCCGACATTCATGCAAGACAGATCTTAGACAGCCGCGGAAATCCCACCGTTGAAGTGGATGTTACCACCGAGAATAATCACCGGGGACGTGCAGCCGTGCCCAGCGGCGCCTCGACCGGCATCCATGAGGCAGTCGAGCTCCGTGATGGAGATAAGGGTCTTTACGGAGGCAAAGGCGTTTTAAAGGCGGTGGCAAACGTGAACGATATCATTGCCGATCAGCTGATCGGATTTCCGGTGAACGAACAGGCATCCCTCGACGCCAGGCTGATAGACCTGGATGGCACGGAGAACAAAAGTAAGCTGGGAGCCAACGCATTGCTGGCCGTCTCTATGGCCGTCGCCAAAGCCGCCGCCAAGGAAAGCAAGCTGCCTTTATACCGTTATCTCGGAGGCGTGAACAGCACCACCCTGCCCATGCCCCTGATGAATATCCTCAACGGTGGCGTTCATGCAGATAATAAGATCGATTACCAGGAATACATGATCGTGCCGGTGGGCGCTGAAAGTTTCAGCGAAGGCCTTCGCTGGGGAGTGGAGATCTTCCATCAGCTGAAGTCCGTCCTGAAGAAAAAAGGGTTCAGCACCAACGTGGGCGACGAAGGCGGATTCGCCCCGGATATCCAGAGCAATGAAGAGGCCATCGAAACGGTGTTACAGGCCATCGAGGCTGCCGGTTATAAAGTAGGCAGCCAGATCGGGATCGCCCTGGACGCGGCCAGCAGCGAAATGTTCAAGGACGGAAAGTATAAATTCTATAAGAGCAGCGGGAAAGTGCTGAGCAGCGATGAAATGGTGGCCTACTGGTCCAGCTGGGTCGACAAATATCCGATCATCTCCATCGAGGATGGAATGGCGGAAGAAGACTGGGATGGCTGGAAGAAATTGACAGAAGCTATCGGACATAAGGTCCAGCTGGTCGGGGACGATCTGTTCGTCACCAATACGAAGATCCTGCAGAAAGGGATCGACATGGGCGTTGCAAACAGCATCCTGATCAAGGTGAACCAGATCGGAACGATCACCGAGACCATCAATGCCGTGCAATTGGCTCAGACACATGGGTATACGACGATCATGAGCCATCGCAGCGGCGAGACGGAAGATACCACCATCGCGGATCTGGCCGTTGCCCTCAACTGTGGGCAGATCAAGACCGGCAGCGCTTCCCGCACGGACCGGCTGGCTAAATACAACCAGCTTATCCGCATCGAAGAAGAACTGGGCGATTGTGGAATTTACCCGAAAGGAAGATTTAAATTTTCAAAATAATTTGTACTTTGTGGTCCCGGCGGAGCCGGGACCACATTTTTTACAACATCTATGAATCTCCTGAGACGCATACCATCCTGGATCAGGAATAAATACTCGCTGACGGCAATTGGTTTTGCCGTCTGGATATTGTTTTTCGACGCCCGTGATTTTATCAGCACCCATTTCCACGAAAAGCAGGAACTGAAAAAGCTGGAGCTAAGCAAAAAATACTACGAACAGCAGATCGCTACCACAAAACTGGAACTTGAGCAGTTAAAATCCAACCCGGCCCTGCTGGAAAAATATGCCCGGGAAAAATACCTCATGAAAAGGGACAACGAGGATCTGTTCCTGATACGTACCGAAAAATAGGATTTAACTTACTATTAATCAACAATTTACATTTGAAAGACCCCAGTGGTCCCGCTTATTTTTTATGCGGGGCAATAAGGGCGCTCAAATATCGTTTTCATAACGGACGTTTTTCTTTTACTGCATCGGAAAATATTGGACTATTAAATGGTTTTGCCTATGTCACTCTTTACACCGGAGGATCTTTTGCTGTATCTATACAAAGAGTCTTCCCCCGAATTAACGGTTGCTGTCGAGACAGCCCTTAAGGAAGACTGGACGCTTCGCGAGAAGCTTCAGGTCATACAATCTTCTGTCGATGAATTAGATAAGGTTGTCGTTTCCCCCCGCATCGAGGTTATTCTGAAGGTCATGGATTATGCCAGAAAGACCGCTGTTGCATCGGTGGAACACTCCTGATCGGTTTTATCGGTCGCAGACACCAGGGATTGCCTTAAATTCGCGGTCATTGAAACCGGCCGCCAATGACCAGAAAGGAACGCTATCAATTCGTGCTGGACTACTTCCAGCAACATATCCCTGACGCAGAAACGGAGTTGATCTATGATGAGCCCTACCAGCTTCTGGTAGCGGTGATCCTGTCTGCACAATGCACGGATAAAAGGGTCAACATCACCACCCCCGCCATCTTCGAAAAATACCCGGACCCACTGACCTTGTCCAAAGCAAGCTTTGACGAGCTCTTTCCCCTTATAAAAAGCATCTCCTATCCCAATAACAAGACCAGACATCTGATCGGTATGGCCAAAATGCTGGTCGAAAAATTCGGTGGCGAAGTGCCCCTCACGGTGGCGGAATTGATCCAGTTACCCGGGGTAGGCAGGAAAACGGCGAATGTCATCACTTCCGTGGTTGACAATCAGCCTAATATGGCTGTCGACACACATGTATTCCGGGTATCGGCCCGCATCGGCCTCACGATCAAGGCCACCACACCCCTCGCCACTGAAAAACAGCTCCTGCAATTCATACCCAAAGAGCTGGTGCATGTTGCGCACCACTGGCTGATCCTTCATGGACGGTATGTCTGCGTGGCCCGGAACCCAAAATGCCCGGAATGCGGGCTGAAGCCTGCCTGCAAGTATTATGCACGCCTCCCGCGGTGACGCGCCGCCTTCGGCGGCGTCACTGAAGCCCCCTCGCCTACTCCCATCGCCTGATAGATCGTCTCCTGGATCCTGCCCCTTATGCTCAGCGAGGAAAGCCTCGGATTATTTTCTTGCGGGCTCACCCTGTTGGACAGGAAGATAAAGACGAGATGGTATTTCGGGTCCACCCACACACAGGTGCCGGTAAACCCGGTATGACCAAAGGTCTGCGGAGAAGCGGACAAACAAGGGTATGGCTCCTTGCGCTTCGCATTGTCCTTTTCCGGCTTATCGAAGCCCAGCCCGCGGCGGCTGATCTCGCTATGGTATGCGCTGAAATAATCGATGGTCTCCTTTTTAAGATAGGTCCTCCCGTTGAGACTGCCCCCGTTCAGCAGCATCTGCTCCAGCAATCCCAGATCATAGGCGTCGCTGAACAGCCCGGCGTGACCCGCCACCCCGCCAAACATGGCGGAGCCCGGATCATGCACATCCCCCCTTATCAGCTGATTCCTGAAAATGGGCTCCAGCGCCGTCGGCGCCATACGGCCCAGGGGGAACCGCTCTCTTGGCCGGAACCCGGCCGAGCTCATGCCCAGCGGATCATAATAAGTCTTTTTTACATATTCATCAAGGCTCATGCCCGTAATGGCCTCGACGATCTTGCCCATGAAAATAAAATCATTGTCACTGTATATATATTTCCCGCGCGGGCCCACATCGCTTTGCAAAATGCGTTTGTACAGCGTATCCTCCCAGTCTTTCCGGATATACATGTTCTCCGCCACGCGGATGCTGTGCAGGCTATCCGGCCGGGCCGCATAGATCCCAGGTAAAGGAATACCATCCTTACTAGTGTCGATCGTCTCCTTGTAAAAAGGGATAAAAGACTTAAGGCCTGCCTGATGCAACAGCACATCCCAGATCTTCAGCGATTCTTTATTGCTGCCCCTTGTCCAGGGCAGATAATCTCCAAGGGTCTTCTGCAGGTCCAGCTTCCCTTCGTCATACAGCTTCATGACTGCCATCGTCGTGGCGCAGATCTTGGTAACCGATGCCAGGTCATAGATCGTCTCTTTATACACCGGTTCTTTTTTGTCATAGCCCATATACCCAAAGGCCTTTTCATAGGCAACCTGGCCATCTTTGATCACCAGCGCCACACAGCCGGGCGTTGCCTGCCTGGCTATCGCCTCTCCGCAGATGCTGTCGATCTTTTGCAGCCGCCTGGGATCGAAGCCCAGGCTTACGGGATCGGCAGCCGGCAGGACCCGGTCGGCTGCCACAATTCCATCACCGGCCTTGTAGGTATCGCATACCGAGACGGGCAGTTTGCCCGCCGCGGAAAATTTACCGTTCAGCAGGTCCGCCCCGACTCCCTGCGTGATCTCATCGTCTTCATAGCAGGCGATCAGCACTTTGGCCCCGCAGCAATTCTTCACGGCATAGGGATTGCCAAATACCATCGTCACCACGTTATTCCTTTTCTCCAGCTCCGCGATCAGCCAGGCGGCAGAACGGCTGATGCCGAAATCATTCGCAGGGAACCGCGCGGAATTATGCAGGCCTATTACCACCACATCGTACCGGTCCTTCAGCAGCTCAAGGGCGGCAGTCGCCTTGACGCTGTCCAGCGAATAATCGAAATAATAAACATGCGCATTATAATCCGCACGCATCCTGCGGCTGAATTCATTATCTCCTGTCAGCCCCATGCCGACATAAGCGATCTTTTTCTTTTTACCCGCATACAGGGGGAAGATGGCCGGCTCGTCGTTGCGCAATACCGTCAGCGCATTTTCCGCTACTCTTTTTCGCATCTCTTTCACGCCTTCGTTCAGATCCTCCGTCAGGTTATTGGTGTTTATAGGCTTCCATTCAGCCAGCCCGTACGTATATTTCGCGTATAACACTCTTTTCACTCTGGCGTCGATGTCCTTCCACCTGAGCTTCTTGTCGCGGATCGCTTCATTGATCTTCGCGATGCTCAGAGGGATATCGCCTGGCAGGCAGAGCATATCGTTTCCGGCGATCAGCGACTGCACTGATGCCTCCCCATCCGGGTAGAATTTTGAAACGCCTTTCATTTCGAGGGCGTCGGTAAAGCTGATCCCTTTGTAATGAAGCTGCTTACGTAAAAGTTTGGTGACATTTTTTGTAGACAAAGAAGTGGCCTGGTTGGGCGTGTTATCGATAGCAGGAATATAGAGATGTGCGATCATCACGCTGCCGACCCCGGCCCTGAACAGCTCCCGGAAAGGGTAGAGCTCCAGCGAGTCCAGCTGCTTCATATTCTTGTTGATGACCGGCAGGTCGAGATGTGAATCCACCGATACGTCGCCATGCCCGGGAAAATGTTTGGCGCAGGCCATTACGCCGACGTCCTGCATGCCCTTCATATACTGTACGCCATACTGCGCTACCTTGAATTTATCCTCTCCGAACGACCGGTCGTTGATCACAGGATTGTCGGGGTTGTTATTGACGTCCACAACGGGGGCATAATTCACCTGGATGCCTATCCGCTTGCACTGTTCGCCCACCAGGCGACCATACTGATAGATCAGGCCCGGATCGCTTGTAGCGCCCAGCATCATCTGCCGGGGCAGACCCATGACACTGTCCATCCGCATCCCTACCCCGTTCTCGGCATCGATACAGAACAAGACAGGGGTCTGGGCAATACGCTGAAAATAATTGATATACCCCGCCTGCGTCACCGGCCCGCCCTGGAACAGGCAGATGCCGCCTATATCGTATTGACGGATAGCCGAATCCACCTGCTTGTCGAAGAACACTACCCGGCCATGATCGATGGACGATAGCCTGACGACCATCAGCTGGGCGATCTTCTGATCGCCCGTCAGGGTCTTGAAAACGCTGTCGACCCAGGCATCCGCGGGGAGCCGCGGGGAGCGTTGGGCAATAAGATTGAAGGATACGGACAGTGCGACGATGGCCAATAAATACCTCATAATAAAAAGGGTTGAGTTCTGTGCATTCTTCTGCAAATTAAGGAGATGCGGGGATATATATTATTCCCCGTAATTTTACCGCTAAAATAAGGAGAGCGCATTGCCGGATATCATTCAATTATTGCCCGATAATATCGCTAATCAGATCGCTGCGGGCGAGGTGATCCAGCGTCCTGCCAGCGCGGTGAAGGAATTGCTGGAAAATGCCGTGGATGCGGGGGCTACGGAAATAAAACTGATCGTCGCCGACGCCGGAAAAGCGCTGATCCAGGTGATCGACAACGGAAAGGGCATGAGCGAGACCGATGCGCGCATGGCTTTCGAGCGCCATGCCACTTCGAAGATCAGGAATATCGAAGATCTTTTCCGTATCCGCACCATGGGGTTCCGCGGTGAAGCGCTGGCCTCCATCGCTGCCGTAGCGCAGGTGAACCTGAAGACCCGCAGAGCGGAGGATGATGAAGGGACGTTTATAGAGATGGAGAACAGCGCCGTCGTCAGACAGGAGCCAGTCGCCTGTCTGCCAGGAAGCAATATCTCCATGAAAAATCTCTTCTTCAATGTCCCGGCCCGGAGGAATTTCCTCAAGAGCAACGCGGCGGAGATGCGACATATCGTCGAAGAGTTTACCCGTGTGGCCCTGTCATTCCCATCCATATTCTTTTCGCTGAACAATAACGCGCAGGAACTGCTCCATCTGGAGAAAGGCAGCCTGAAACAACGCATCGTCCAGATCCTTGGGGCCGCTCATAATGCCAAACTGGTGGCCGTGCAGCAGGAAACCAATTATCTGAATATCTATGGCTTTGTGGGGAAGCCCGAGACGGCAAAAAAAACAAGGGGAGATCAGTATTTCTTCGTGAACAACCGTTTCATCCGGAGCGCCTACCTCAACCATGCCGTGATGAACGCTTACCGGGAAATGATCGCGCTGGACAGCTTCCCGCTCTATGTGCTGTTCATCGATCTCGATCCCGCCCAGTTGGATATCAATGTGCATCCGACCAAGCAGGAGATCAAATTCGAAGATGAAAAGATCGTATATGCCTTTGTTCAGGCTGCGGTCAAGCATGCCCTCGCCCAGTTCAGCATCAGCCCTACCCTTGACTTTGACCTGGACCCCTCCATCCAGAAGCTGGACGCGGTGAGCAAGCCCATCACCGAAGAGACCAGGGCTGCCGTCGCCTCCTCTTCCCTTTATCAGACCTTCAGCAAGAAGAACCAGGCTCATTTTATCGAACCGGCCAATAAAAGCGAAAAGAGTGAACTAAAACACTGGCGGGAATTCTATACAAGCCCGGAAGACCAGCCGGCAAAGCAAGGCATAACAGCCGGCAATGGCGCCAGCGACAATGGATCCGGACAAACGACCAAAGAGTCCCCTGGAGACGATGCCGGCTTCAGGGATCGGCCGGAGGCAAGGATGCAACCCACCCCTGGCGCCCCGCTCCAGCAACTGCGCAATACTTATATCACGACCCATACCAATCGCGGCTTTATCCTGATCCATCAGCAATCGGCCCATGAACGTATCCTTTATGAACGCTATGTCGCTGCGGCAGCCGGGAAAGGCATCCCCAGCCAGCAGAGCATGTTCCCTGCAACGATCCAGCTGTCACCCTCCGATACTATCTTATTGAACGATCTGATGGGAGAGCTACAGGTCCTGGGCTTTATGATCGAGCCATTCGGAAAAGACACCTTTATCGTCAGGGGAACACCGGGTGACACAGGGCAGGGAAATGAAAGGTCCGCGGTTGAAAGTTTGCTGGAGCAGTTCAAACATTTCAGCAGCGAACTGAAATATTCCAAACGGGAAAAGCTTATCCGCTCAATGGCCAGACAGCAGGCCGTCAGACCGGGCACCCCTTTGGGCGAAAAAGAGATGAGGTCCCTCTCAGAGGAATTATTTGCCTGCGCACAGCCCAATACCACACCCGGCGGCGATCCTACTTATGTCGAATTCAAAGACGATTATCTCGAAAAATTATTCGGAAGATAGATGTAATCTCAATATTTTCCCCTGATCTCCTCGATCAGATGTTCTATTTTACGGCGCACCGTCACTCCACTTCCGCTGTAGTTGTTCACCAGCACCGAAAAGATCAGCAATCGGTCCTTGCGGGTGATCAGATAGCCGCTCAGTGCGATCACACCTGACAAGCTGCCTGTCTTGGCGAAGATATATCCGCTGTCCTGCTTATAATAGCTGGCCAGTGTGCCCTTCCCTCCCGTAGGCAGGATCCTCTTCATTCTGTCCAGGCCAAAATCTCCCTTCATCTTATTCAGCAGCCATACAAAATCCTGCGGCGTGAAAAGATCATTCCGGCTCAGCCCGCAACCGTCTACCCAGAAGGGCCGCTGTGGCAGGTCTTTCAGATCGTTCTTCAGCAACTGATCGATGATGCGCGCGTCGTTCATCAGCCCGAGGCGTTCGTTGCTGACCATCAGCAAAGTCTGTTCGGCAAAAAAATTATCGCTCCGGTACATCATCGACCTATACAGGGAATCCACAGGCTGGGAACGCACGATGATCAGGCCCGGAGCCGTGAAACCGGCGCCGGAATAAGTGACGCTGTCTCCTGCACGCTGCCTGGGATGGCCCTGGCCCGCAGATGTGAAGGGAGATCCATGTCTGACAAAGACCCCGCTGCCGATGGTATCCTTCAGGAGCAGGGCTGCCGAAGCCAGCCCATCGGTAATGAATGGCACTTCCTGCTCCTTGTGCTTCTCCCGGCCCTCCGTTATCAGGAAGACATTTGCATTCCGCTCCCGCTGTACAAAAAAGTTTTTACTTGTCGTGTCCGTCGTGAACTTCACGGGCCAATCGACTTCCGGGACCGAATAGAAGGAAGGCGAACTGTCAAAGGCCTCATCCGGCTTATTCTGCTTTTTTCCTTCTTCGATCCAGCGGATTGTATTTCCATACACGGGCAGCGGGCTGCGTTCGGACATATAGTCGTCATTATAGTCATCCCAGGCCCAGCCTCTCCCGAGAGGCCTGTCCTGCCAGTTGTCGTCGCAGAGGTAAATATTCTTACCGGCTTTCTTTAAGAGATCGATGACAGGCTGTTTTGGAAAAGCGGGATGCAGCAGGGTTGGATCGCCGGATGGCCATACGAACAACGCGGTGTCTGTCTCCCGGTAACGCATACCTGCGAGGGAATCACCCAGCCATTTCATCCCCGCATATAACGTAAAAAGCTTGGTATTGCTGGCAGGGATAAAATATTTATCGTCCTGATACCGGTACAGATAAGCCGCCGATGCCGGATCATAGAGACTTATCCCTATCTGCGCCGACCGGAGCTCGGGGGATTGCAGAAGGTCGCGCTGGGCAGCCCGTCCGATAGAGTGGGAGGGCGAGCAGCTCTGTAACAATATAATGGCGGGTATCAGCAGACCCGGCGCCAGCCTCACGGACAGATCAGATTTTTTTTGCATAGTATACTTGCTGCCTCAAACCTACAAACATTCGCACGCGCAGGCAAAAAAATCGGACGCCGCTCCATTAGCCCATTGCTCTGCCATAATTGCCACCTATCCATAAAAAAAGGACGGTATACCCCACAATACTGTAAATTGATAACCCTAAAATGAGTCTATGAGAAAATTTAAAACCCTGCCGCTGGCCCTGCTGGCGTTATTTGTCCTCAGCTATGCTCCGCCGTCGGAAAATCCGCCGGGAAAAAAGAAAAGGAAATTCATCGATCAGGCCAATATGGACCTGACCGTAAAGCCCGGTGACAATTTTTACCAATATGCCAACGGCGCCTGGATCAGACAAAACCCCGTCCCCGCCTCCAAGACACGCTGGGGAAGTTTCGACGAGCTGCGTGAGGAAAGCAGCAAACGCCTGCGGGCCCTTCTCGAAGAGGCCGCAGCCAATACCGCAAAAGACGCCCAGACACAAAAGATCGGTGATTTCTACAGCAGCGGCATGGACAGCGCTACGCTGGAAAGTCTCGGCTACCAGCCGATCCGGGCAGACCTGGACCGCATAGCGGCTATCAGGGATCTGAGCGGGATGCTGAATGAGATCGCATTCGAGCGCACCCATGGCATCTCTGCTTCCCTGCTGGCCCTGGGTATAGGGCCTGACCGAAAGAACGTCTCGCAATATATTCCCCAGGTAGGACAAGGCGGCACTACACTGCCCGACCGCGACTATTATCTGAAGGGCGATGCCCGCAGCAGCGCGATCCGGGTAGCCTATGCGACGCACCTGAACAATATGTTCAGACTGATCGGCAGGACGCCGGCAGAATCAGCCCGCGCTACCGATGCCGTCCTCCGTATAGAGACGGCGCTTGCCAGAGCGCAGATGAGCCGGGTTGAGCTGAGAGACCCTTACAAGACCTATAATAAATTTGCGTGGAAAGATCTTTCCGCCACAACACCTGCCGTCGACTGGAAAGCGCTGGCGGAAAAACTACAGGTGAGAGGTGCGGATAGTCTCATCGTCTCCAATCCCGCCTTCCTGAGATCGGTCGACCTCTTGCTGACGGCCGTTTCGCTGGATGACTGGAAAGCCTATCTGCAATGGAATGTGCTCCGGTCTTCCGCCCCTTTTCTCAGCGACACATTCGTGCAGGAGACCTTCACCTTCAATAAGGCATTGACCGGCCAGAAAGAACAGACCCCTCGCTGGCAAAGGATCAGCGGACTGATCGATGGCAGCCTGGGCGATCTGCTGGGGCAGCTGTATGTGCAGAAACATTTCAGCGCCGCAGCCAAACAACGCATGCAGGACCTCGTGAACAACCTGCAGCAGACGTTTGGCGAGCGTATCAAACGAGTAGACTGGATGAGCGAAGAGACCAAGCAGAAAGCCCAGGAGAAATTACAGGCATTTCTGAAGAAGATAGGGTATCCCGACAAATGGAAAGATTATGGCAGCATCACCATCCGGAAAAACGATCTGCTGGGTAATGTCAGGGGCTGTGTCGTCTATGCCTACAACGAGAACGTGAGCCAGCTGGGAAAGCCCGTGGACAGAACCAAATGGACCATGACGCCGCCCACCATCAACGCGTATTATAATACTTCCAATAATGAGATCGTTTTCCCAGCAGGCATATTGCAGTTCCCGTTCTTCGACTTCGATGCGGACGATGCCGTAAACTACGGCGGCATCGGGGCCGTGATCGGGCATGAGATGACGCATGGATTTGACGACCAGGGACGGCAGTTCGCCGCCGACGGCAATTTAAAGGACTGGTGGACCAAAGCAGACGCCGATAAATTCAAGGCAAAGGCCGATGAGGTCGTGGCACAATACAATGGGTACACCGTGCTGGATACTCTGCATGTAAATGGCAGGCTTACCCTCGGGGAAAACCTCGCCGATCTCGGCGGTCTGTCCATCGCCTACGAGGCTTTTACAAAAACCCCGCAATTCAGGGAAGGTAAAAAGATCGATGGCTTCACGCCTGCCCAGCGCTTCTTCCTGAACTGGGCGCAGGTATGGAGAAGCAATACGCTGCCGGAGACTTCCGCTCAGCTGATCCTGACGGACCCCCATTCCCCCGGCAATTATCGCGGGAACGGTCCTCTGACCAATATCGACGCCTGGTATGAAGCCTTTGACGTGAAAGAAGGAGATAAAATGTTCAAGCCGGCGGACAAGCGGACGAGGATCTGGTAACAAAACAATCATGGCCCCGAAATTTTCGGGGCTTTTTTCTATCCGCGTTCCTGAGCCCGCAGCCATCTCTCCGGGATCTGGTTGCTGCTGGCGAGCAGGTAGTCGTGGTAGGAACAGGCGATATATTTCTTGTCCGGCAACTGCATCCACCAGCGCTGGGTCTTCTTGCTTTGCAGGAATGTGGTCTCCACTTCCGCAAAAGCGGTATGGTATTCTATGAACAGGTCCCTTTCGGTGATCGAAGCCTCCCTCCTGCCCTTGCTTTTCCCGTCTATCAGATACCATAACATATGACTGATCTGGATGGCCGTGAGATGGTCCCTGTCCTTTGCAGGGTCATACCCGTAGATACCTACCGTATTGGCATTTGGGCTAAGACCCGCATAGCGCATCAGGATACAGGCCTCTTCGCCCGTAAAGCCATTGGGAGAAAGCCTGCCGGCAGGTGCGAAAGCATTGGCTATGGCCGAAATATCAAAGCTGAATAAATGAGAATTGCGGATGACCGGCTCCATCTCTTCTATATTTTCCTTCACGCTGCCAAGCCTGAAACAATCGAACCGCAGCTTGTCCATGGTTTCCAGCATATGCGGATGAACATAATAGCTCTGAAAGCCTATATGATTGTAATGATGGATATAGTTCGGCTCGCCGGTGAGCATTTCCATAAGGAAATTATCGCTTCGGTGCAAGGAATGGATGTCCAGATCAATTCTGGCATCCACGCAGGTGGCCTCGATAATGTGTTTCTTATCCGCATAGGAATAATATTGGGACAGCGTGAGGTCATGCCCGCCCCCCAGGATGATCGCCGTCTTGCCGATGCCCGCTAATTCCGTCAATACCGTTTTGAGTGCGGCATGGGTATCCGCCAGGGTGGCCCCAGCCCGGATATTTCCCGCATCCGCCAGCTTTATATCGGGATGCCAGGAATAGAGCCGGTAGAATTGTTCCCGGATGGCATCCGGGCCGCTGACGGCCGTCCTTTCCCTCCCGGAGCCTCTCCCTTCCTCACAACCCACGATCACCATATCCGCCTCGTAAAGATCGGGGAAGAATTCATCATGGACATCGATCAGCTTACCTATCTGCCCATCCTCATATCCCTGGTCCTGTGATAGCTCATGCAGGTTTACCGGATCCAGAAAATCATTTATATTCAGGTTTGGCGGCATGTACTATTCCTTATTTGCTGACGAACTTACGACAAAAAATTTTCCCCGATTCTTATCCCGAATTTTCAAAAACAGGTTGCAGGCGGTCAAAAAACGGCTTTTGAGGGGTATCTTTGCAACATGGAGCAATTGTTACAACAGATAGCTGCTTACCGGCAGGAGATCGGGTCCATGACTCCCGTCAATGCGGAAGCCCTCGAGACTTACCGCATAAAATTCCTCGGCACAAAAGGTATCGTGAAGAATCTTTTTACCGAAATGAAAAATGTTCCGGCGGATAAGAAGAAGGAGTTCGGCCTGATCCTGAATGAATTCAAACAATTGGCAGAATCCAGCTATGAGACCTGGAAGAGCAAAGAGGCCGGCCCTCACAACGGACAAGCGGCAGCAAGCGCTATCGATCTCAGCCTGCCCGGCGATCCGCTGCGTCCTGGATCCCGTCATCCGATCAGTCTTGTCCGCAATGAGATCGTCCATATTTTCGGCCGGCTGGGATTCTCCGTCGCGGAAGGCCCTGAGATAGAGGACGACTGGCATAATTTTACCGCCCTGAACCTGCCGGAAAACCATCCGGCAAGGGATATGCAGGATACTTTTTATATCAATCAGAACCCGGATTGGCTCCTGCGCACGCATACCAGCAGCGTACAGGCACGGGTAATGGAAAAGCAGAAGCCTCCCATACGGATCATCTGCCCCGGCCGTGTATACCGGAACGAGACCATCAGCGCAAGGGCCCATTGTTTCTTCCACCAGACAGAGGGCTTATACGTGGATGAGAATGTCAGCTTCGCCGATCTTAAACAAACCCTCTATTTCTTCGTCCAGGAAATGTTCGGAAAGGACGTAAAGGTCCGTTTCCGCCCCTCTTATTTCCCTTTCACCGAGCCCAGCGCTGAAATGGATATCAACTGCCGGATCTGCGGTGGCACAGGTTGTGCGGTATGCAAGCATACCGGCTGGGTAGAGATCCTCGGCAGCGGGATGGTGCATCCGAAAATGCTGGAGAACTTCGGTATCGACAGCAATAAGTACACGGGATTCGCATTCGGGATGGGCGTCGAAAGGATCTGTCAGCTTAAATACCGGATCAACGATCTGCGCCTGTATTCTCAGAACGATACACGATTCCTCAGACAGTTCGTTCCGGCAGTGTAAATTATCCAATCATGATCCAGACAATCTGCATTTGCGGGGCAGGCACCATGGGCAGCGGGATAGCCCAATCCGTTGCGATGGGTGGCTTCCGGACCTTGCTCTATGATCTGAATCCGGACATGCTGCGGAAAGCCGCCGGGGCAATAGAAAAAAGCCTGGGGACGTTGAAGGAGAAGCATAAAATAAGCCTGGAAGAAATGCAGGCTTGTCTGGACCGGATCCGTTATATCAGCGAGGCCGGCGATTGTATTGCCGACCTCATCATCGAGGCGATCGTGGAAAGACCGGAAGCCAAGCTGGAGCTGTTCCGCCTTCTCGCTCCGATCAACAAGCCGGCTACGATCCTGGCTACCAATACGTCTTCCCTGTCCATTACCGCACTTGCCGAAAAATTACCTCATCCCGAACGCGTGGCCGGCATGCATTTCTTTAATCCCACCCCGGTTATGAAGCTCGTGGAGGTAGTAAGAACGGAGCTGACCAGCGAACTGACTACAAAGACGATCATGGAGACGGTCATCCGGATGGGAAAGACCCCCGTATTGTGCAAGGACTCACCGGGGTTTATCGTCAATCGAGTTGCGAGGCCTTATTATCTGGAGGCCCTGAGACTGGTGGAACAAGGCATGAGCGATATCGAAAGCATCGACACGCTCATGGAAGCGGCAGGGTTCAAAATGGGCCCCTTCCGGCTCATGGATCTTATCGGCAATGATGTGAACTATGCGGTCAGTTGCTCGGTATACGAGGCGATGGGACGGCCCATACGGCTGCAACCCTCCCCCATCCAGGCGAAAAAAGTGCGGAACGGCGAACTGGGGAGGAAATCGGGCCGCGGGTATTATGATTATTAACCAATAACCCACCAATTTGGCGACCAGCGTATTGATCACCGGCGGCACAGGCTTTCTCGGCTCTTATATCATCAGAGAGCTCGTGGAGCAGGGCTATGCCGTCCGCGCGATCCGCCGGAGTGACAAACTGCCTTTCTATATACCCGCCCATTATTTTGCTAAGGTGGAATGGGTGAACGGGGATGTGCTGGACGTGGCCGGTCTGGAAGAAGCGATGGATGGGATGGATGCCGTTATCCATGCGGCGGCAATGGTCTCGTTCGCCAGCGGCGACCGGCGCCGTCTTTTCAGCACCAATATCGAAGGGACGGCCAATGTGGTAAATGCCGCATTATTGCAGGGTATACCACGGTTCATCCATGTCAGCTCCGTCGCCGCGCTGGGCAGGACGGCAAAAGAGGAGACGGTAACGGAAGAAAAAAAATGGGAAGACAGCAAGTTCAACACCTCCTACGCCATCAGTAAATACCACGCGGAAATAGAAGTATGGCGGGGCATGGGCGAAGGGTTGAATGCGACCATTGTGAATCCCAGCACCATCCTTGGATTTGGGGACTGGAATGCGTCAAGCTGCGCGATCTTCAAAAATATCTACGGGGAATTCCCCTGGTATTCCAATGGCATAAACGGTTTTGTCGACGTCGCCGACACAGCGCGCGCGATCGTTTCGCTGCTGGAAAGCAAAAGCACGGGCGAACGTTTTATCCTCAGCGGGGAAAACTGGTCGTTCCGGCAACTATTCAATACCATCGCATCGGAATTCGGTAAAAAACAACCCACCCGGGAAGCAACGCCCTTTTTAGCTGGCATCGCCTGGCGGCTGGAAAAAATAAGAACGCTGTTCTCCGGCAGGACCTCGCTCGTGACCCGGGAAAGCGCCCGGATAGCCAGGACCAGGACAAGGTTTGACAACAGCAGGATCCTTTCCCAGTTGCCGGGGTTCGCCTTCACGCCCCTCCAGCAGACTATCCAGCATGCCTGCCGGGCCTATCTGGAACATATACAAACAAAAACACCATATCCATGAAACAAGGACTGATAAAACCATTTTTGCTTGGCCTTACTGCCCTTTTCCTTTCATCCGCCGTGCATCCGCAGGATAAATTTTATATAGTCAGCGGGAAGGTTATCGACGGGAAGACCCAGCAGCCATTGGCAGGAGCTTCCGTGTTCTGCGAAAACACCACGGTAGGCGCCGTCTCGAAGAACGATGGCCGGTTCTCCCTGCGGCTGAATAACGGAGGCTATGACCTGATCGTATCCTACACGGGATACGAGACCAGATCGATACGCATCGCCAGGGGCAATAAGGACAACGATTCGCTGAATATCGAATTGAAAGAGCAGGATAAGAGCTTGAGCGAGGTGGTGGTGGCCGGCAGTGCGGAGGTCGCCGACGGATGGAACAAATACGGGCAGTTCTTCCTGGATAATTTCATCGGCACCACCCCGAATGCGGGGCAATGCACGCTGGAAAACAAGGATGCCGTAAAGTTCTATTTCTATAAAAAAAGGAATAAGCTCAAGGTAAAAGCCACAGCCGACCTCGTCATCACCAACAATGCGCTTGGGTACAAGATCAAATATCAGTTGGACTCTTTTGTTTATGAATATGGCAGTAATGTCAGCAGCTATACCGGTTACCCGCTCTTCGAAGAAATGCAGGGGACGCCG
This sequence comes from Puia sp., assembly GCA_035317125.1. Lineage (GTDB taxonomy): Bacteria > Bacteroidota > Bacteroidia > Chitinophagales > Chitinophagaceae > Puia. Next base: position 3,458 of record DATHHO010000272.1, on the reverse strand, counting down.
CAACAGCTCGATGAATGGAAACAGCACCGCCTGAATGCCTATATGGGCTCCCGGTTGCATTTTATGCGTAGCTGGTACGACAGTACCCTGAAGGAAGAAGGGTTCGTACTAGAAGTTTCGGACAGCGGCTCCGGAGAAAAACCGGCTTTGGTAAAGAACCCCTATGAAAGCAAGTTCTATAATGTCGACAGCGGGGATGTGGAGATCAATATCAATGGGAGGCTGCGGGTGAGCTATACCAACCAGGCGCCGGATAAGAAATACCTGCTGGAACGAAAATTTCCGCTGAGCATGCGGGCCCAGATCTCGGCTGTCGATATAGCCGGGGGATTCGTCATCCAGGAGAACGGGTATTTCTATGATCAGTCCGATGTTACGAATATCGGATACTGGGCATGGAAAAAACTCGCAGAAGTGCTGCCTTACGATTATCTGCCGCCTGCGGACCTGATTCAGTGAGCCGCCCGGACCTCCACGGGCAGATTGGCTTTGGCTCACCCGATCCATATCAACAGACCGGCGTTGACGCCTCCGCTATGCGCCGCCGCTCATGACTTTCTTCCAGAGCTCCGGGATGCGTTTGATCCAGACAAGCTCTCTTTTCTTGAGGGAAGCATCCTCTGCGGGCGATCCGAAATAGACTTTTCCTGCTTCCAGGGTGGAACCTACCCCGCTCTGCGCAAACACAACGGCGTTGTCACCGATCGTCAGGGTCTTGCTGACACCTACCTGGCCCCATAGAATAACCCCGTTGCCGATCTCAACGGCGCCCGCGATGCCTACCTGACCGGCAAACAAACAATTCCTGCCTGTCACCGTATCGTGTCCTACATGGATCAGATTATCCATTTTAGTGCCGCGACCGATCCGGGTATCATGGCTGACTCCCCGGTCGATGGTACAGCCAGCCCCGATTTCCACATCATCCTCGATCACCACGCGCCCACAGCTTTCCATTTTCTTATACCATACTTCCCGGTCCTTCTTCGAATTGTAATAAAAAGCATCGGACCCGATGACGGTCCCAGCCTGGATAATGACATTATTCCCGATAATACAATGGTCGAGGATGGTGACGCCGGGATGGATAATACAATTCTCTCCGATTCGCACATGATGCCCTATGAATGCATTGGGATAGACCGTAGTTCCCTTACCGATGATCGCCGAATCGCTGATCGCTTTCGTTGCCGGCTCAAAAGGGCGGAAATGGCGGACGATCTTGAGATAGGCCTCAAATGGCTGATCTACCACGAGCAGCGCTTTTCCAGCCGGAACGTCCACCGCCTTGTTGATAATGATAAAATCCGCCGCCGACTGTATGCATGTAGCGTAATACTTGGGATGATCTACAAAGACGAGATCGCCATGCTCCACTTTGTGGATCTCATTAATCCCGCCGGCATGGCCATTTTTGTCGCCTATCACTTCAGCGCCCAGGAAATCGGCGAGCCATTTAACGGATACGGGAGAAGGAAATTTCATGATAAAAAGTTTGCGCAAAGTTAGTCTGTCCGCACCCTTTTCCACAGCCCAAAAAAAAATGTTAATAAAATTTCTTGGAAAATTTTTTAAGTTAGCAAAAATTATTTTTAATATTGTGTAGGGAAATGAATTTCCCGGTACTTACTAACCCATCCATATATTGAAGGTCCCGCTAACTGGCGGGATTTTTTGTTTATAAGAATCGTCCATTTTGTTTCTCCTGTTCACAGCAATCCACCGATCGTGCAACAATATTTCGTTCTATACAAACCCTTCCAGGTGCTGTCTCAGTTTACTTCCCCGGAAGGGAAAAAAACACTGAAGGATTTTTGTCCCGTAGCCGGAGACCTTTATCCAGTGGGCCGTCTGGACTATGACAGCGAGGGATTACTGATCATCACCAACGACACACAGCTCAACCATCGACTGCTCGATCCGAAGTTCGCGCACGACAGGGAATATTGGGTGCAGGTGGAAGGAAAGATAGACCGCGCAGCCATCGATCAACTACAAAATGGTGTTGTGATCTCCGTGGATGGCAAGTCCTACAAGACCAAACCGTGCTTCGCCAGCATATTTGCCGGGGAGCCCGGAGTGCCGGAAAGGAATCCTCCGATCCGGCATCGGGCCAATATTCCTACCTCCTGGATTAAAATAGTCCTGCGGGAAGGCAAGAACCGTCAGGTTCGTAAAATGACGGCAAAAGCGGGGTTTCCAACGCTGCGGCTCATCCGTTATCGCATCGAAAAGATCTCCCTGGAAGGATTGCGACCAGGCGAAATGCGGGAAATGAAAAAACAGGAAGCCTGGTCGTTGCTCGGCTTGTAGTCCCCAGGGAAACCCCATTAAAGAAACTATGCTTACCTTGCCAGATAAATACAGATACTATGCTGAAATCAATGACCGGCTTTGGACGGACAGAACAAACGGTAGGTGATAAGACTTTCCTGGTTGATATCAAATCCCTCAATGGTAAACAATTCGAGCTGCAACTGAAATTACCTGGCTTCCTGAAACCATTTGAGTTCCAGATCCGGAAATTGCTATCTGAAAAACTCGGACGCGGCTCATTGGATTGCAGCATCAGTCTTAAACAAACGGGCAATGCAAAGCCGGTCAGCATCAATACCGACCTGGCAAAGGCCTATCATAAGGCCCTGGCTGAACTATCCGCCGACCTCCACCTGGACCCATCGAATATCCTGAGCACCCTCGTAAAACTACCCGAAGTGATCACTCCCACGGGCGATACCCTCACCGACGAAGAATGGAAACAATTCGAAAAGGTCATCTTATCGGCCATCGAAGACCTCGACACACACCGGTTGAATGAAGGAGCTTCTCTGGAGACGGACCTGCTGCTCCGGATCGGGAACATCCTCCGTCAGCAGGAAGAAGTGATAAAGCTGGAACCGCTCCGGCAACAGAAGATAAGGGACGGACTTACCAAATTGCTGGAAGAGAATGTAGGCAAGGAAAATTATGACGGCAACCGGCTGGAACAGGAGCTTATCTATTATATAGAAAAAATAGACATCACCGAAGAACAGGTGCGCCTGAAGAACCACTGCGATTATTTTAAGGCGATATTGGAGGAACCGGGGGAAGGAAAGGGTAAAAAGCTCTCTTTCATTCTTCAGGAGATCGGAAGGGAGATCAATACCACCGGTTCAAAAGCCTACGATTCCTCCATCCAGAAATGCGTGGTCCTGATGAAGGATGAGCTGGAAAAAGCGAAGGAACAGGTGCTGAATGTCCTGTGATAATGGAAACTTCTTATTTTGACCCTATTTTTGCAAAAATATAATTCATTGAAAAAGCTTTTCCCCTTGCTGGCAGCCTGTAGCTTGCTGTTTGCAGCCTGTAATCTCCCCTCCGATACCTTCGAAAAGGACGTGGTCGTTCCCGGGCAGCAATGGGAAAGCAGCTTCAAACCCCGGATCGAGTTCATCATAAAGGAGCAGGATACCTCC
>DATHHO010000271.1:0-15638 GCA_035317125.1 Puia sp. | reverse complement strand
GATAATTGTTTATTGACCGGCGGATTATGGATGAGCTGGTATTCCTGGTCTGGCCATACGATCAGCACGCTGTCGGCAGTCAGGCTGTCCAGCCCGAAATGGAGCCTGGGCTCGGAAGCGGACATGAAGCCCCGGGTCAGCATCAGTTGCTGATACTGCATTTTCCCGCCAGCGAAGACCCAGGCTTTGGCGCCGATGGCCCCCGTATTCATCCCGCTGCCTTTGAAGGCGATGGAAAGCCAGTTCTTCTGCGGGGCATTGTTCTTTAAGATAAGGGCCGGGGCATTCAGACAATTGATCACCAGATCCAGTTTCCCGTCATTATCAAGGTCTGCATAGGCAGCACCGTTAAAATAGCCTTTCAGGGCGCCGGTGCCCCAGGCCTCACTGACATCGTTGAAGGTCGAGTTGCCATCTCCTCTGAAGAGAAAAGGGTGGGAAGCGCCGTCAGGCATCTGATCCAGCGCTTTATCGTCCAGTTTGTCCGAACTGTTCAGGGTCTTATGATTATATAAATTCGAAATGAACTTGATATAGTCCAGGTCGACGGGCCGCTTGACGATCCCGCTCGAAACGAAGAGGTCTTTTTTGCCATCGTTATCGAAATCCGCGAACAGCGGGCTCCAGCTCCAGTCGGTGGCCGACACGCCCGCCATCAGCCCGATATCGCTGAAGCTGGCTCCGTTGCCGTTGTTCCGCTGCAGACAGTTGCGGGAGTACTGATACTGGAAGCCATTCTTTATCAGCTTCTGATTATAGGTATCGAAATGCTCGTCGCTGCCATAGGTCTTTAACGTTTTTTCATCCGGGGGCAGCATGTCCACGGTGACGAGGTCCATCTGGCCGTCGTTGTTGTAATCCGCCGCATCGTTGCCCATGCTGAACCGGCTATAGTGAGAGAAGTGCCCGGCGCCGCTCTCCGTAAACGTGCCGTTGCCATTATTTAAATAATAATAATCGTTCTCGTGGAAATCATTGCCGACATAGATATCGTCCCAGCCATCGTTGTTGAAATCGGCCACGGCAATGCCCAGTCCATAGCCCAGGTTACTCTGGTAGATCCCGGCCTTTGCGGAAACATCGGTGAATTTCCGCTGGCCGCCCACCAGGTCGTTCCGGTAAAGCCGGTCCCCGGAGTTGGCGTCGAATTTTCTCCGGTTGCTGGTATCGACAATATTTCCGTTGGGATTATGGGACTGGTTCAGGATATAACAATCGAGGTCCCCGTCATGGTCAAAGTCGAAGAAAACAGCCTGCGTCGAAAAGCCGGAGAAATCCAGTCCGTATTTCGCGGCGCTTTCTGTAAACGTCCCATTACCATTGTTGATGAAAAGTTCGTTATGCCCCACCAGGTCATGCGTGCCCGCAACGGCGCAGACATAAATATCCAGCAATCCATCTCCGTTGACGTCCGCCATCGTCACACCGGTACACCAGTCTGCGGTTCCGGCGACGCCGGCTTTCTCCGTAATATCTTCGAATTCGAAGTTGCCTTTGTTGAGATATAATTTATTATGCCCGTTGCTGTTGGCGGTAAAATAAATATCGGGCAGCCCATCGTTGTTGATATCGCCGATGGCGACACCGCCGCCGTTGTAATAGTACAGATAATAGAGGATGCTGAAGCGATCGCGTTTCTCAAGATTATTGGCGAATTGAATATGGGTGTGTGCAGAAGACTGCGTTTCGAATAAGGCATCGGGGTGCTGGTGACAGGAAAGGCCAGACAGGCAAACGAGAAAAAAGCAAAGGATATTATATCTCCTGGCTGGCATCATTTATTTTTATTTATCGGTGGGGTTTTAGGAACGTTCTTCATCTGGTCCAGAAATGCCTTTGTTTCATCCGTCAATACTGTCTTTTCAGCGGTCGGATGGACCTTCGGTTCATCGGGATAGATCTTTATGAGGTGCGTGCGCAACTGGGCGACGGTGGGTGTGAACACGCCCTGGAGCAGAACGGCAATGGCGCGGGAGGGTTGTTTGGGCATGTGGCAGCCGATACAGTTCTGGGCGATCGCCGGGCCGATCGTTGCGGTCATTTTGCAGGGTCTTGCTGCGACAGCGTTGCCATGACCAGGGCCGCGGGTATCGTCCGCCGCAGCAGCGTTCCCAGAACTGCGCGCACCGGCCGGGCCGTCGTTATGCGCGCCTCCATGACAGACCATACAGCGCTGGGAGAATGTGGCGAGCTTTCCTTTTTCATTCTCATGCGTATTGTGGCAGGTGATACAGGTCATCTGGCTCATCTGGAAGCATTTGCTGCCGGCCAGCAAGCCGAGCTGATTGCCATGCACGTCTATATCGGCAAGGTTCCTGCCTATTGTGTCGAACCGGAAATAATCGGACAGCTTATCGCCGGCGGTGAAGCCAAAGGAAGGCCTGAGCCTGGTCACCCGTCCCCCATGGCATAAAGCGCAAAGGTCGAGGCTCTGCTGTCTGGAAAAATGGGCGGGATCGATGATATATTTTGCCGTTGTTGCGCCGGGGTTTTGTTGCTGGTAAGCGACATGTTGCGCCGCGGGCCCGTGACATTTTTCGCAATCCACGCCGTACACGATCTGCCGGCGATCGAACTCTTCCGGCTCCGCATCGGGAGGGGAAGTCTTCAGGAAGTACGTGCTGTGACATTCCAGACAACGTGCCGTGATCGGCCGGTTAAATACCGGCTTGTCGGGGTAACCCGGGCTGTTGGACCATTGACCGGCCGGTGTGAAATAAGTGATGGGCAGCTGGAGCAGGCGATTGTCCGCCCAGGACAGGAAGGTCTGTCCCTTGGTGCCCGATCCGACCACGATGTCGAAACGTCCTTTCCTTTTTTGCTGGCCCCTGACATATTCCACCTGGTAGTATGCGCCGTCGTGTTGCTCCATGATCACTTTTACGGAATCATTAAAGGAGAAGCTGTTCGCCCCCGTATCCAGGCTGCCTTTTATATATTTTCCGAATGCTTCGCGGGAGGTGAGATAGTGCGCTGTGTGGAGATGGGCTTCAGCGATCTTTTTATGGCAGCCCGCGCAGCTTGCCGAGCCTGCGAACTGGCCGAAATCTTCTCCGGAGGTTTGCCGGGAGTTCTTGTCCGCTGCCCGCGAACCATCCTTGTCTTCTCTGTTGATGCACCGGGTCAGCAGGGATATGCCGGCAACGATGATGAAGACCGATAGCGTAAACCGTGGATATCTGTGAATTCCTTTCATGCTAAGTAACGAAAAGGGGCTGCTCCATTTATCAGCAGCCCCTTCTGATCTGTTAAACCATGATCCCGTTATTTTTTCTGTGAATAAAGCGCTGAAACGTCTGCGGCAGATAAGGCTGTTCCATATAGCCTGAACTGATCTATTTTGCCGTTAAAGTTCCCCATCCAGGTCTGGCCGATATCGGCAGGTGTTTTACCCAGTGCAAACATACCTGGACCTCCCACTACGAAACCTCCGATCTTGGAGAGATCGACCGTTCCGCCAGTAAACTTTCCAAAGCCGGCTGGCAGATTTGTATAGGCTGCACCATCTATATAGGTAGTAAGGGTAGCCGTTGTCTGATCGAAGCTAAAGGCCAGATGGTGCCATTGTCCGTTCAGCAATTTTGGCAGTCTTTTATCCACGGCAGGGGTGGCGCCGGAGGCGGGGACCTTTATGAATTCAAACCATTGGTCAAGGAGATAGAACTTACAGGCGGCCGAATCCGTAGTGCTGGGATTGCCTGCGTCCTCGAACTCAAGGAACACATCCTGATAGGTCCAGATGGTCTTGGAAGTACCAACGCCAAAGGCGAAAGCCGTGCCCAGGCCCGCTGTATTTGGTCCGGCCTTGTTAATCCAGAAAGCGACGGTGAAGCTGGTGGAGTTCTTCCAATCATTCGCCGAGGGGTAGACGATATGACCTGTGGCGTCTGCCTGCATGGATTTGCCAGCTGCGCCATCCACATACGTTACGCCAACATCCGTACCGAAAACGGCTCTGATGCTGTCTACGTCTCCGCCATCCAGCGCGGCATAGAATTTCAGGGGTCCGCCGGGAGGGTTGGAGTCTTTGGGATAATTACCCAGAGCGGGGCGGACCATCTTTTGGCAGGCCGCGATTCCAAGGCTGATCCCCAGGATCAACAGACCGGCTTGAGCAATTTTATTTGTAACGCGCATAATTAAAATTTTAATTTTTTATGAGTTCCACGAATGTCTACCACTCAGGATTTTGTTTCAGCACACCTCCGGAAATATCGAGGGCCTGCTGGGGTATTGGATAGAACCGGGCACGGTTGGTATATCCTAATCCTCCTAACACGGATAAGGCGTCTCCCCATCTTACCAGGTCATAGAACCGGCAACCTTCCATGGCGAACTCAAATCTCCGTTCATTTTTGATGGCCGTCCGCATGGCTGCCTGCGTGGTATAGGTAATCTTCGGAACGATCGTGCGGGTCGCAGCGGGCAGGCCGCCACTCGCTCTCGCACGGATCAGCTCCAGATTGGTTTCGGCCGTTGGGCCATCCCCCAGCTCATTGGAGGCTTCCGCCAGCATCAGGATCACATCCGCATAACGCAAGATCCGGTGGTTGATCCAGCGGGCGGCGCCGGTTCCGTTGATCCATCCGGTGAACTGACGCATGGCCGGATCCGAATATACTTTCTTGTTCCAATACTTTCTGGCGATGCCGCCGGCGGCTTCGAGCATATCGTATGGAGGCAGGGTAGCGCCATAGCCGCCCTGGTCCGAGCCTCCGTCATACTGACCGGAGAACAATATAGTCTGGTTCTTGCGTGGGTCTGTATTATCCCATGCATCCACGAGGTTCTGTGTCGGCGTATTCCAGCCCCATCCAAGGTTCCACACATTCGTCGCACCGCCCTGACGGACGTTCTGGGAGGTACCGTAGTCCTGTCCCTGATCTAGTGCGCTGTTGGTGGCGGCGCCTTGGCCGGCAGTCGCCTGCATTTCGAATATGGATTCGGGGCCGTTCTTACCCGCTCCGTTCAGCCCGTCTTTCCAGATATCGCTGAACCTTGCGGACAAAGTATATTCACCGGAACCGACCACCTGGTTGCACAAGGCGACCACCCTGCTCCAGTTCTGCCGGTACAGATAGGCCTGCGCCCACAGGGTATTCGCAGCTCCTCTTGTCAGACGACCCGGAAAGGTACTCTTGCCGGCCGTGTTGTTCCAGTTGGGGGGGAGATCTTGCGAAGCAACTGTCAGATCGGCATCGATCTGGGCATAGACATCGGCGGCAGGGGATTTGGCCTTGATCGCATCGGATGGAAGAACGATCTTCTTCGTTAGTATGGGCACATCGCCATAGGTCCTCACCAGATCGAAATACGCATAGGCCCTGAAAAAATGCGCCTCGCCGACATTCCGTAAACTGGCTTCATCCGTGACCTTCAAAGAATCTGCATCATGCAGCTCATTATTAGCCAGCTGGATCATGGTGTAGTGATCATTCCAGTATGTATTGGGCGCCCAGTCATCCTTGGAATAACTGTAGCTGTCAAATTCGGTATTCACTTCCGCGCCGTCCGTCTGGCTGCTGCCTTTTTCGGCGTCATCGTCCCGGATGCTGTGGAAGTCCAGCCAGGGCAGGGTAGAGAATCCAGCGAGGTTACGCAGGTTAAAATACAGACCGAGGCTTTCTCCTTCCACGGCGCCCTGATGCAGATCGTCCAGCGTTGCGGTCAGTGGCTTGCGGTCAAGGAATTTCTTACAGCCAAAGAAACCAATCAGTAATGGAAGCATCACTATAAAGCCCCAGTACAATGTTCTATTTCTTTTCATAGCGCTAATTTTAAAAAATTAAAAAGTTACGTTTAAGCCTACCGTGCTGATCATCGGTATGGCGCCGCCTCCGTTGTCATATCCGAACGAAGTGGCATCTCCGCCATATTCAGGAGAGTAGCCAAGGTTATGTTTCCAGGTCTTCAGGTTCTGCACGTTCGCGAACAAACGCAGGTTTTTGATGCTGGCTCTTGACAGCATGGTCTTGCCAAAACTGTATGCCAGTTGCAGGTTCCTGATCCGGAAATAGCTTCCATCCTCGATATTGTAAGAAGATCCGTTGTAGTTGAAACGATCGGCCTGGCTGATGATCGGCACCCAGTTGGACGTCCCGGCCCCATGCCATCTGCCAAGCTTCTCGGCGGAGTAATTCACGCGCTGGAAAGGAGATTCCAGCGAACCCCAGGTCCTGAAGATGCTGTTGCCATATACGCCACCTACATCGACACCGAGGCTGAACCCTTTGTAGTTGATGTTTATCGCAGCGCCATAGGTAAACTTTGGCGTCGGGTTTCCGATGTCGGTCTTGTCGTCTGCAGTGACTTTTCCATCCGGGCCGCCTTTTGCGCCGGCGCCCGTACGATCCCTGAACTTGAAATCACCGGGACGATAACTTCCGAGAGAGGCTGCATTCGGAGAGTTCAGAATATCCGCATAGCTCTGGTAAAGGCCCTGTACCTGATACCCGTAAAAATAACCGATGGGTTTGCCGGGCTCGGTCCTGCTGTCAGCCGTGCCGTTGTTCTGAGATGCCCTGTCCAGCTTGCCGCTGGGAAGGTCAGCGCTCAGGCTCAGCACCGTGTTCTGAAGGAAGGTAATATTGCCGCCGATATTTACGGAGAGATCTTTTGAAATGATCTGGTTCCACATGGCGGAGAACTCTTCTCCAAAGTTCCGGATGCTGCCGCCGTTCTCCAGCTTACTGGGCAGACCCAGCGAGCTCCTGTCTACAAAGGTCATCAGGTTCTTGGTGGTCTTGTTAAAATAGTTTGCTTCGAAATGAAGGCGGTTCTTAAAGGCATTTAATTCCACGCCACCTTCCTGTGCGGAAACGGTCTCCCATTTCAGGTTGGGGTTGGTCAGGTATTCCTGATTTGCAGCCGTATAAATAGTAGTGCCGAACACCGCATTGGACCCTGCGACCAGGCGGGGATAGAATGGATAATCAAGCGTGGTGCCATCCAGCTTGGAAGCCGACTGATTGCCCAGCACGCCTATCGAACCCTTCAGCTTTATGAAATCGAAGATATGCGTGGTGCTGGCCATGAAATCCTCTTTGGATATTTCCCATGCCCCGCCGACGGCCCAGAACTGCTGATGACGGTTCTTCTCCGGAATACGGGAAGAAGCATCATCTCTGAAGGAGGCATTGATATAATATTTGCCTGCGTAGTTATATAAGAGTCTGCCCAGATAGGAAACCGTTGTGTATTCGATCTGGCTCGAACTGGACGAGGTGGTTGTCGCGTCCTGAAAGCCGTTAGAGACATACCAGAACCTGGAATCGTCAGGAATTGGAAGGGCGGTGGGATCTGAACCCTGGCTGGAATTACCCGTCCGGTTGAAATTCCCGAAATAATAGGTGGTGAACCCGCCCGTTGCGGTAATGCTGTGTTCGCCAAAGCTCTGCTTGTAGTTCAGGATATAATCCTGCTGATATTTCTTGTAGGTCTTATCATCTTCCTTGACCTTGGTGGTCTGACTGTAGAGATAAGGAGTATTGTTGACTGGGTTGTATGCTTCATACAGTGGCGTATACTGGCGTACATTCACCGTACTCATATCGGCATACAGGGTCGTCCGGAAATTAAAATGCCGGAGGAAGCTGATATCTGCGTAGACGCTTCCGACATTGCGGTATTCGATGTTGCTGGTCTTGTCCCACTCATTTTCCAGTTGCAACAGTGGGTTGTTGACACCGGAGGTCTGCAATCCCACATTGAGACCGGAATAAAGATTTTCGGTGATCGTATCGGTGCCGTAAGGATTTTTTATCCTGAATGGTTTGGTGCCGGAGGATACCATGGGGACCACTTTACGGGCCGCGTCCAGCATATCCGCATGACCGTCGACATAATCATGGACATCATAAGGATTGTCCGTCCTCGAACTATGCAGGGTGACACCCAGCTTGATGGCCTTGCTTATTTTCACTTCATCGGTGAAGGAGAGCAGCAATTTCTTCAGCACTTCATGTTTGATGATCCCTTCATCGGTGGTATAACCAAGCCCGAAATTAAAGCTGTTCCTATCCGAACTGCCCGATACACTGAGGTTATTTGCGTTGTAATGGCCCACTCTCGTGACGGCATCGATCCAGTCCGTGTTGGCGGTGAGACCGGTATAATCATAAGGAGTAGTGATGCCGTTGTTGGCGTTCTCTTCTGCGAACAGCAGTTTGAACTGATCGGAATTGACGAATTTTATTTTATCGACCAGTTTTTTAGCCCCAAAAGCCGTGTTGAAGTTGATGATCGTCTGACCGGCCTTTGCTTTTTTAGTCGTAATAGCGATTGCGCCAGTGGCGCCTCTGACTCCGAAGATGGCCAGCGAGGAAGGATCTTTTAATACCTCGATGGACTCGATATCGTTGGGGTTTATATAATCGATGTTATCCTCCAGGATACCGTCCACTACGTACAGCGGATGTACCTGGCCGATGCTGACCGTACCCCTGATACGGATATCCGGGGCCATTCCTGGCGTACCGTTGTTCACCACAGAAAGACCGGCTACCTTACCTTGTAAGGAGGCGATCGGGTTGGTATTGGGCTTGTCGGCCACTTCTTTCCCATCGACCTTTACGATGGAGCCCGTCAGGTCACGCTTGCTGGCGGTACCGTACCCGATCACCACCACTTCGTCCATCACTTTATTGGAAGCCGTCAATTTTACATTGATAACGGACTTGCTGTTGACCGGCACCTGCTGGCTCACATAGCCGATATATGAAACGACCAGGGTTCCTTTTTCCGGAACGGTGAGTGTAAAATTCCCGCCGTTATCCGTGGTGGTTCCTACAGAAGTCCCTTTTAAACTTACCGAAACACCCGACAACCCTTCGTTGTTATCGCCTGTGACCTTGCCCGTGACCTTTATATCCTGCAACACGAGAGTCGATGACAAAACCACGATCAGGTTGTTCTCAAGTATTCTATAAGTGAGGTCGGTGCCAGTGAACAGCTGGTTCAACACGTCCTTTATTTCCGTATCGGTGACGTTCATACTGACCCGCTGCTGTATGGCCTTCAAACGGCTGTTGTAGAGGAAGCGGTAAAAGCTTTGTTTCTCGATCGTATTCAGCGCCCGTGATATTTCTACCCTGCTTACCTTCAGTGAGATCTTTGCCTGCCCGTTGACATTCGCCGATACCTGCAGCAGCGCTACGAATATCAGTAGAAAGGTGAGTTTCATAATCAAAAGAGCTTTTTTTACGGCATAGGGACACCGGCCCCTAATCGTTAGAATTTTTTTCATACTTTTATCCTTGTGGGTTATTAAAAAATGAAACTTGTGCTGCTGTCCAAACGCAATGCCTTGTTTCTACTTTAACCTTGCGGGGAATGCGCCAACATTTCCCGCTTTTTTCTCTCTTTAATGCTAGTTAGTTACATATTTTTATTTTACTTATTTGTCATAGATCGTTATTTGGTTTTCGTGAATGGTATAATTAAACGGGTTTAAAGGATCGGTAAGTTGCAGGGCTTCCAGCGCCTGCTGGATGGTCTCCTTCTGAAAACTGCCGGTGAAGCGCAGTTTTTGCTGCGCCGGGTTCTCGAAACGGATCGAAACCCCATACCAGCGTTCCATCTGTCTCGCCAGGTCTCCAAATTCTTCGTCCTGAAAGATCAGCTTGTTATCTACCCAGGAGGTTTCTATGATAGCGCCGGTATTAGCCTCATAGGTTGGTTTGCGTATGCTGACGAGGGATTCTTCTATGGCCGGGGTATGGTGGGTGTGGTTGGTCCGGTGAAGGGTGCTGTCATCATTGGACACCACGAGTTTTTCATTGGGCTTGAGGATGATCTTCTCGCTGGGCCTGTCTTTTATGGATACTTCGATGCTGCCGTGGATGAGGGTCGTCTCGGTGGTCCGGTCTGTCGGATAGGATTTGACATTGAACCGGGTCCCAAGCACCTTGACGTCGATCCTGGCGGTATGGATGACAAAAGGCATTCCTGCGTTGCGGGCGACGTCGAAAAAGCCCTCCCCGGTGAGATTTACTTCCCGGTGGGTGGCGCCGAAATTTTTATCGTAGGTGATCTTGCTGCCGGCATTCAGCCATACGATGCTGCCATCGGGCAATACCACATGGGTGCGGGAACCGTTGCCGGTGAGGATCTCGCTGGCAGCCATCCGGGCATTACCCGGGGTGGTCGCGGCTATCGTGTTTTTGGTGGCCTTTGGATAGAGGCTGACGATGGCCAGCACCAGCGCCAGACAACAGGCGGATACCAGCCAAACGGCTCTGCGGCCGGTGAGGGTCCGCACCTTCAGGACGGTCTTTCCCGTGAAAGAATGCGGCGAACTGGTAACGAGCCCATTGTCGGAGACTTCCATTCCATCTGTTGCTGCCGTTGCACCGGGATTAAAGTCTATATCCAATTCCTGAATACGGTCGAGGTGGAGGGTAAATGCTTGTTCTGCTGCTTTCTGGTCATTGGGGCTGGCTGTATTCCAGAGATCGGTAATCGTCTGCATGGGATAATGCAGTTCCGGGTGGTTCCGGAGCAGGCGCTCCAGCTCCTTTAATTCTTCGGGAGAGGCCTCTCCGGAGAGTTTTTTGGCAATCAGATTCCAGGTATATTCCTTGTGTTCTTGTCCCATAATTATACAGCAGCAGCAGTCAGTAGTTACCCCTAGGACAGGCAAAATGAGAAAAACCACCAAAGAAATTTAAAAAATATTTAACAATACGGAACAGTAGGAAGGGGAAATTTTCGTAAGTAATTTAAAATCAAACAGATGAGTTCTGATGATCGGATGAGCCCGAATGGCGCAGATCGGCTGGGGGATGGCGTAGTCTGGCTCAGGGATGATGCCGGATGGAAGAGGGGACGGTCTTGTGGATATCGAAGCTGACCGTCCGGCCTATTTTATGAAGGGCGATGGCAAGCTGATTTTCCACGGTCTTGACAGATACGTTGAGGATCTCGGCGACTTCGCGGTATTTCAGGCCGTCCTCTTTGGCCAGTTTGAAGATCATCCGGCATTTTGGAGGCAGTTGATCGATCGCTTTCTGGATCAGCGTCAGCATATCGGCCGTGATCATCAGTTGTTCGGGATCGAAATAGACGCTGGTGAATTCTGTGGGGATCTCTTCAAGGGGATCGGTAGCTGTCCGTTTCTGTTTGTCCAGATAATTGAACGCCATATTCCGGGTGGTAATATAGAGATAGACCTTCAGGTTATCGATCCTCTTAAGCTCTTTGCGTTTTTCCCAGACTTTGATGAATACATCGGAGACGATCTCTTCGGCGGGCTCTTTTGCTCTGACCAGGGTTCTTGCAAAATGATACAGGTAAGAATAAAGAGAGGTGAAGAGCTCCTTATACGCCTGCTGGTCGTCCAACGAGGCGACCCGGTGTTGCAAAAACTGAATTCTGGTGGCAGTTATCATTGGCAATAGCAAAAGTTGGAACAAATACTAATCAAAGGCAATATTAAAGAAAATATCGGCTTATAAATGACTTAATAATTGGACAACTTCTTTTGGGCCTATGCTGCTTCACTAAATATTTGCAGGGGAGCCTTGAATTTTCTATTTTTGCATCCGCCTAAAAAAGGCCGGACCCTTAGCTCAGTTGGTTAGAGCAGCTGACTCATAATCAGCGGGTCGTTGGTTCAAATCCGACAGGGTCCACAAAGAAACGGCCCCCCGATCCGGGGGGCCGCCTGTATTAAAATTGATGGACATGATCAGTAACCCGCGTTCTGCGTGAGATTCGGATTGACGATCCTGTCCCGGGAAGGGATCGGATAGACCAGTGAAGGAGAATTCCAGGCGACGGTCCCCACGCTGCCTTGTGTCCTTTTGATATCGTGCAGCGCAAATCCTTCAAAAGCCAGCTCCAGCTTCCGCTCTTTCAGAATAGCCGCCAGGTCGAGATCCGGGGTCGTGAGCGGGTCCAGATCGACCCTTGCCCGGATCTTATTGATATCACTGAGTGGAGTGGCGCCTACCGATGTGCCGGCCCTGAAATTAGCTTCGGCCCGGGTAAGGTACATTTCCGCCAGACGGATGATCCGGACATTTCCATAGAGATCGTCGAATTTTCCGGTATATATGGAACCTCCCGAATTATAGAACATGTTCAGGCGGTCGTCATTCGGATCGTACAGATCGAGATGGGCCTGTTCTATCTGGATATCTCCCCGGCCGTTTGCAGAAAAGAACTCCTGGAAACTATTTACGCCGGAGCTGGTCGTTACCTGCATGGCAAATATATCTTCCGAAGTATTGGAAGTAACTCCGTAAGGGAACGCATCGGCATAGGCCCCTGTTAATGCCACTCCATTGGCCACGCCGGTCGTGATCGCCCGGTTGGCGGCCTGGGCTGCATTGGGATAGTCCCCTTTCTGCAGATAGACACGCGCCAGCATGGCCGAAGCGGCAGTTTTTGTGGCAAAAAAACCGTTTTTGACCGGCAGCTTAGTCTCGGCATCACCGAGGTCCAGCAAGACCTGGGCATATACTTCGCTGACCTTATTCCGTTTTACCAGGCTGGCAGGGGTGATCGACTTGGTAGGGGTCATCACAATGGGTACTCCGTCATTTGCAGCGGGATCGCCGTCATTGTAGCTTTTGGCATACAGACGCACCAGATCGAAAAGGACGGATGCCCGGATGAATTTTGCCTCGCCTTCTACCCTGGCTCTTTTTGATGAGTCCACCACGGCAAGCGCGCTGAGTACATTATTGACGTCGTTGATGGCCTTGTAACCGGCCGCCCAGGTATCGAAGACAAAGCTGTTGTCGACCGGGATCTTTTTGTTTTCGACCTGTGTGAACTGCTGGTAAGTGCCGGTCCAGTTGAGCTCATTGGAATTAGCCAGCAGCTCATCGCCGACAAAAGGGTAACCGCCATAGAACCGGGAATTTCCCAGATCGGCATAAGAGCCCGTCAATGCCACCTGTACGTCGCTGCTGGTAAGCAGGGAAACGGCGGCGTCGATACTTTGTGTAGGAACGGTATTCAATTGCTTGTTGCAACTAAATATCACGATTAAGCCCGCACAGATCGTTATTTTATATAAGTTCTTTCTCATTGGTAAAAAATTGGAGTGAATAAAAATTACAACCCGATGATAGCGCCGAATACAATGGTCTTCAATTGCGGGGCCGAATAAAAGTCTACCCCCTGATTGATATTGGACGCCTGGTAATCCGCATTGACCTCGGGGTCCCATCCCTTGTATTTGGTGATGGTAAAAAGATTCTGCGCTCTTGCGTATATCCTGAACCGTTCGATCCCTATCCTCTTCAACACGGCTGCGGGAAGATTATAGCCCAGCGTTACGGCCTTTACCCTGGCGTAAGAGCCTTTTGAAATATAGCGGCTGGACGGGTCCGTACCATTGGCGTAGAATAATCTTGCCTCGGGGACCATGGTGATATCTCCGGGTTTTTTCCAGGCTGCAAGCTGGTCGGTGGTCTGGTTGTCGAATCCATTGCTGGCGCTGGCAGACATATATTGTCCACCCCCGTTATACACGTCATTTCCCTGTACCCCCTGGATCAGCACGTCCAGATCGATGCCTTTGTAGGCGAATGTATTGCTGATCCCATAGATGAATTTCGGATTGGGGTCTCCGATCCTAACATCGATGGCGTCATTGTAATTATTCGTCTTGGTACGGTCGGGGGCGCCGTTCGCCTTTGGCGTATTCTTATAATAAAGCGCATCTCCGTTGGCAGGATCGGCGCCGGCAAATTCTCTTGCGTAGAAGACGCCAAGGGGCTCGCCTTCTTTAGCCTTGTTCACATCGGAACCGAGCAACTGACCATCGAGGAAGGTCACCTTGTTCTTGTTGGCGGCAAAATTAAGGCTGCTGCTCCAGGTGAAACCGCCGCTGCGGATATTGACCGTATTGATGGTGACCTCGATGCCCGAATTTTTCAGTTTGCCGACATTCTGTAGTTGTGAGATAAAGCCGCTGTTGGCGGGAATATTCCTGTTCAGCAGCAGATCGCTGGTGCTCCTGTCATAATAATCCACTTCCACACTGATGCGGCTTTTGAAGACGGATGCTTCAATGCCCAGATCGGAACCATAGGTCGTCTCCCATTTCAGATCGGGATTGGCCAGCTGGGTCTGATGCTGGCCCGGCAATGCTCCATAGGGAGCATTACCGGAGACCAATCCACGGGGGGCGAAATCCGGTATCCGGTCATTCCCGTTGCCGGCATATCCTGCCTTCAGTTTCAGCATACTAAGCCATGTGACGTCCTTTAAGAAGGCTTCTTCCGAAAGGATCCATCCGGCGGAGGCTCCGAGGAATGTACCATATTGATGGTTAGAGCCAAACCGGGAGGAGCCGTCGATACGCGCGGTCAGGTTCAGGATATATTTTTCATTGTAGGTATAGCCCAGCCTCGAGAAATAGGACAACAGGGTGCTGGAGGTGGAAGAGGAGCTGGCATCGGTCTTGGATGCCGCATTGATCAGCTTCTTGAACGCATCGCTGGGGAACTGCTCGCCGGATGCGGTGCTGAAATCACTTTGCCTTTTGGTGTAGGTCATCCCCAGCAAGGCGTCGATATTATGACCGTGCCCGAGGTCTTTTTTATAGGTAAAATAGTTGTTCGACGTATAGTTCAGCACCTGCGTGGTCACATAGCTGCCCGATCCGTTGGGGACCCCGGAATTGCGGGCAGTCAGTTTGCCATAATACGAATCCTCGGTCTGATTCAGCTGATCCAGACCAAATTCGGTCCGGAAGGAAAGGTCCTTCGAAAAGGTCAGCTTCGCATAGGTGGTACCGAAAGTCCTGTTCACCACCGTCTTGTAGCTGGCATCGATGACATTCAGCAAGGGATTATAATAGACAGGAAAATTCGTATTGGGTGCGCCGGTAGCCGGGTCCAGCTGTCCACTGGCAAGTCCTGTCCTTGGATCGATCAGCGGAGTGATGGGTGATAAGGCGATGATCTGGAGGGGAGTGGAAAAAGCGTCATCGTTGGAAACCCTGAAGTTGTTCGACCTTGCAAAGCTGAGGTTGATACCCACCGTCAGCCAGTCCTTTGCCTGATGGTCTACGTTGAACCGTCCGCTGTAGCGCTTGTATTTGTTGCTCACGATAATACCCGTCTGGTCGAGGAACTGACCGGACAAAAAGAATTTGGTCTTTTCGCTGCCGCCGGATACGCTCAGATCATACTGCGAAATGGGCGCGTCCTGAAAAGCCTGGTCCTGCCAGTTGGTATTTACCTTAGCCGTCTGCCAGTCTTGTGTGCCGGCGGCATACCGGGTGAAGCGGCCCGTTGGGCCTTCCAGGTAATTTGTGTAATAAGCCTGTGCATCGGCCAGGGTAGGGAAATAACCGCCTAAAAAATCCTGGTTGGCCGCGCCGACACCCGCCTGTTTCTCGAAGTCGACATACTGTTTGGCATCCAGGAAATCTCTTTTGCCCGTAGGCTTTTGCGTGCCGGTAAAATAGCCGAACTCGACCTTCGAAGGACCCGTCTTGCCTTTTTTTGTCGTGATCAGCACGACTCCATTGGAGGCACTCGCTCCATAAATGGCGGTAGACGAGGCATCTTTGAGAATGGTGATATTCTCGATATCGTTCATATTGATATCAGCCAGCGCATTTGTCGGCGCAGTATTGTTGGACAGATTATCCGTCGTGATCGGGATACCATCCACGA
>DATHHO010000270.1:0-6927 GCA_035317125.1 Puia sp. | reverse complement strand
TCCGGCATGAGCGCCGTGTTCGCCTCCTTCATGAGCTTTCTGAAAAAAGGAGACCATCTCATTTCCTGCAATGCTATTTTCGGCAGCACCCATTCGCTCATTACCAAATTCCTTCCGAAATGGGGCATCGAATATACGTATGTGGACGCAGCCGATCCCGCGGGATGGGAAGCCGCCGTCCGTCCCAATACCAAAATGCTTTACCTCGAGACGCCGACCAACCCTGGCCTCGACATCATCGACCTCGAGGCCGCCGGTAAATTTACCCGTAAGCACCGGCTGATTTTCAACGTGGATAATTGTTTTGCCACGCCCGTATCCCAGACCCCCATTCAATATGGCGCAGATATCGTCATCCATTCGGCCACCAAATGGCTCGACGGACAGGGACGCGTGCTGGGAGGTGTGGTGGTGGGTAAAAAAGAGCTTATCCATGAGATCTATCTGTTTTGCCGCAGCACGGGTCCCTCACTGTCACCCTTCAACGCCTGGATACTCAGCCGAAGCCTGGAGACCCTAGACGTGCGTATGGAAAGACATTCATCCAATGCCCTGCACATCGCAACAGCCCTCGAAAGCCATCCAAAGATTTCCTGGCTGAAATATCCTTATCTGGCCAGTCATCCACAGCATGCCATCGCCCTGCGCCAGATGAAGAACGGCGGAGGCATCATTTCATTCGACCTGAAAGGGGGATTGGAAAGTGGAAGGAAATTTCTGGACAACCTGCTCGTGCTGTCAAGGACGGCCAATCTGGGAGACACCCGGAGCATCGCATCGCATCCCGCCAGCACCACACATGCAAAGCTGACCGAGGCGGAAAGACAAGCCGTCAATATCACCCCTGGCCTCATCCGCATTTCTGTCGGGCTGGAACACCGCGACGATATCCTGAACGATATATTACAGACACTGGAAAAATGCTAGTGGACCCGGCATCTGCGGCATCGGACACCGGCTAGCGTTCATACACACCCGCGCCGGACACCTGCTCACGGCCATCACGTCATCGGTCCGGCGGCCCAGGGTCTAGTCCCCCCAGATCTCGCCCTTGCCTTCGAGCCATAATTTTACCAGCTCGGTCGTCACCGACTTCGGTCTTTCGAGCGGGAAGCCCAACGCCCTGTCCCAGCAGAGACCGGCCAACACACCCAGCGCCCGGCTCACGCCGAACAGAACGGTATAGAATTCATATTCTACCATACCATAGTGGACCAGTAAGGCGCCGCTGTGCGCATCCACATTTGGCCAGGGATTTTTGATCTTGCCCAGCGACTGGAGGATCGGAGGCACGGTATCGTATATATTCCATACGGTCTGCACAAGGCTGTCGTCCTTGATATGTTTTTTGCCAAACTCCATCTGCGCGGTAAAGCGGGGATCGGTCTTCCGCAACACGGCATGACCATAACCCGGCACCACCTTCCCTTCACTCAGCGTCTTGCGCACATATTCCGCGATCTGGTCGTTGGAGGGTAATTCCACACCCAGCTCCTGCCGCATGTCCAGGATCCACTTGATCACTTCCTGATTAGCGAGCCCATGCAAAGGGCCAGCCAGTCCGTTCATGCCGGCGGCAAAGCTTAAATAAGGATCGCTGAGGGCGGAACCCACCAGGTGAGTAGTGTGCGCGCTTACATTGCCCCCTTCATGATCCGCGTGAATGGTCATATACAGACGCATCAGCTCCCGGAAAGTCTCGTCCTCATAGCCAAGCATATGCGCAAAATTGCCCGCCCAGTCCAGCAGGCCATTGGGATGGATATGATCTTCCTTCTTATATTTTCTGCGGTAGATATAGGCAGCGACACGGGGCAGACGCGCGATCAGGTCCATGCTGTCGTCGAATACCGCCTCCCAGTAATCTTTTTTGTTCATGCCTTCCGCATACTTTTTGGCAAACTGACTTTCCGTCTGCAGGGCCATGATGGCAATCACGAACTGGGTCATGGGGTGGGTGGCGATGGGAAGGGCCTCTATCGCAGCAAAAACGTGGTTGGGCACATGGCTGCGGCGCTGCCAGTTGGAGGTGATCAGCTGGACATCTTCTTCGGTGGGCAGTTCCCCGATCAGCATCAGATAGAACAATCCCTCCGGCAAAGGCTCCGTGCCCCCATTGGCCTTGGGTAGCTTTTCCTGAAGGTCCGGGATCGAATAACCGCGGAACCGTATTCCTTCCTGGGCGTCCAGCAGGGAGGTTTCGCTCACCAGCCCGGTCATGCCCCGCATGCCCTGGTAGATCTGCGCCAGCGTGACCTCACCTATTTTTTTATTTCCATGCTCTTTGACCAGATTCTTGATCTCGGCCGATACGGTGTCTGCCCTGGATTTAAACCTTTCTTTGATACTTGCCATAGCCCATAAAGTTAATTCACGGAACGTTGCAGAACAAATGATTTGCCGTGTTTCAGATTAAAAAAGCGTTAAGTGATCTCCCCAGTGAATCTATTTGGGTGTTCGGATATACAGCACGAAAGCCACGATGCTGAAGATGATATTGGGCAGCCAGGCGGCCAGTATCGGAGGGAAATCGCCCTTGGTGGAAAAAGTAACGGAGAATTTATCCATGACGACGAACAGCGCGGCCGTAACGATGCCGAAGGCGAGGTGCAGACCACTGCCACCCCTCACTTTCCGGGAGCTGACGATCGCACCGATCAGGGCCAGAATGATGACCGAGAACGGCGTCGCATCCCGGTGGAACAGCTCCACCTTGAAGGTGTTGAGGCCTTCCGACCCACGCACCTCCTCCATGTGGATGAATTGCTTCAGCTCCTTCGTGGTAAGTTTATCTTTCAGATAATCGTCTCTCCGCAGCTCTCTTGGTTGAACATTCAGATTGATCTGCATCGAATCCATTTTCTTCACGGTCTCTTTCAGCCCGTCGAACTTATGCTCGACAACGTTGAGCAATTTCCAGTTCTTTTTAGCAGGGTCCCACCGCACGATCTCCGCACGCAGGTTATAATAGACCTTGTTGTCTTTTATCTTTTGCAGGAATAAATTGCTGGCCGATTTATTCGCCGTATCATAATAGCGCAACCCCACAAAGGTCGTCGGGTCCACCCGCAGGTAGTAATTGGTGGTCCGGTTCACATCGGGGTTGTAGGAGCTGTTCCGGTCCACATAGACAGCCTGGAAATCGGTGCGGATCTCGTTGGCCCTCGGCACCCAGTACTGACTGGCCAGCCACAAAATAACAGCGAGGAATACGGAACCGATCAGATAAGGACGCAGCATCCTGTTATACCGGACACCTCCCGCCAGGATAGCGATGAATTCAGACCGGCCCGCCATCTTCGAAGTAAAATAGATCACGGCGATAAAAACCATGAGCGGGAAGATCATGGACATGATAAAACCGATGAATCCGATATAATAATGCGTGATGAGCTGCGTGGCGCTGAGACCGGATTTGACAAAATCATCCGCTTTCTCACTGGTATCGATCACCACCGCTATGGTCGTGATCACCAGCAGCGTGAACACGAAGGTGCCAAGAAATTTTTTGAGGATATAACCGTCGAGTAGTTTGAGCATCCGGCGCAAAATTAAGCTACAGGCCCCGGGTCGCAAGCCCCCGGAACGAAATTTATAAGTGTTTTAGGACTTCCCGCTCTCCATATCCCGCCCGGGCCTCACCACTTCCACCTCACAGCCTCGTCTGCAGGATCTCCACCTGCTCCCGCTTCCACCCCGCAAAATCACCGCTCAGGATATGCCGGCGGGCTTCCGTGACGAGATGCAGGTAAAAAGCCAGATTGTGGATGCTCGCGATGGTCAGCCCAAGGATCTCCTTCGACTTCATCAGATGGCGCAGGTAGGCCTTACTGTAATACTGGCTGGTCTCGCAACCGATCCCGTCATCGATAGGCGAAAAATCCTTTTCCCATTTTTTATTATCGATATTGATCACACCCCTTGTGGTAAAAAGCATCGCATTGCGGCCATTCCGCGTCGGCATCACACAATCGAACATATCCACACCCCTCCCGATACATTCGAGGATATTCCAGGGAGTTCCCACACCCATGAGGTAGCGCGGCTTGTCTGCCGGCAGGTCGGTGCAGCAGGCTTCGCAGATCTCATACAGCTGCTCTTCCGGTTCTCCGACACTCAAGCCGCCGATGGCATTTCCCACGGCGTTCTTACTGGAGATATAGGCGCAGGATGCCTTGCGGAGATCATGAAAAGTGCTGCCCTGAACGATAGGAAAAAGGTTTTGGGTATACCCGTATTTATCCGAACCGGCATTGAAATGAGCAAGACAACGGTCCAGCCACCGATGCGTCATATGCATGGATTTCTCCGCATAGCTCCATTCGCAGGGGAAAGGCGTACACTCGTCAAAGGCCATCATGATATCCGCCCCGATGATCCGCTGGATGTCCATTACCTTCTCCGGACTGAACAGATGCCTCGACCCGTCGATATGGGACTGGAACAGGACGCCTTCTTCCTGGATCTTCCGGGTGCCGGACAGGGAGAACACCTGATAGCCACCGCTGTCGGTCAGGATAGGGCGGTCCCAGCCCATGAACCGGTGCAGCCCACCCGCCTGTTCCAGCACGTCAACCCCAGGCCGCAGATACAGGTGATAAGTATTGCCAAGGATGATCCGGGCCTGTACATCGTCTTTCAACTGCCGCTGGGTGATCGATTTCACACTGCCCGCCGTGCCCACCGGCATGAAAACAGGGGTCAGGATCTCTCCATGATCCGTCATGATTTTTCCGGCCCTTGCCCCGGAATCCGTACTCGTTTTTTGCAATTCGAACTGTAATGCAGCCATACCCGGTTTGAACGGTGCAAGATACGACCTTTACCCGTTTCCCGGACGATCAACATCCCCGTCCCCGCCTCAGATCCCCTGAATGGTCCACCGCTTCCCCCCACGTCGCCCTACCTCACTCCCGCAACGGCACTCCATTTCCCAGGCACCGCATTTCCATTTCCCCACAAAAGCATCTCCATTTCCCCGGCACCTGCATTTCATTTCTCCCCCAAAAGCATCTCCACCCCCCATAGTAGTTGAACTTTTTACAACCCCCTCATTTGCAACCACTTTCAAAAAGTTCAACCTCTATTGCCGATTGCACCACAAAAAACGCGGCTCCCCAACCCCGGCATCCCCCAACCAATCACACCCTCCACCCGCGCGAACCCCAGCCCGACCCGATCGCGCGATCCACCCCGGACAGCCCGGCCACCTACGGCCAACCACTCCTCCTCCGGGAAGAACCCATTACCCTCCTGGAATTTTAATGGGAATAATCCCCATAATCAGCGGTTATCCTTACTTTCGTAGACTGGCTGTGCTGGATGGGCCCGAATCAATCGTAGAATTGTTATGACTAAACTGTTTTTGAGTTTCCCCTGGCGTGAAACCCTGTTTATCTTTTTTTGCCTGATCACCCTGATACAACTATCCTATTATGGCTGGTTCTTCAGGCGTCTGGCATTTTTCACCCCCTGGACAAAAGACAAGTCGCAGCAACATCCCGTCAGCGTGATCATCTGCGCAAGGGACGAAGCGGCCAAGCTCGTAACCCATCTCCCCGGCTCACTGGTCCAGACCTATCCCAGCACGCATGAAGTGATCGTCGTCAACCACAACAGCCAGGACGACACCCGTTTCCTGCTCGATGAATTCAAAAAAACCTTCAAAGGCCTCCATATCGTCAACCTCGAACAGGAAGCCATCGGCATACCCGGCAAGAAATACCCGCTCAGCATGGGCATCAAAGAGGCGATCCATGAGATCGTCCTGCTGACGGATGCGGACTGCATGCCCGCCAGTGAATTCTGGATGCAGAAAATGCAGGACGGCTATGACAATGGAATAGAAGTGGTGCTCGGCTACAGCCCCTACGCAAAAAAACCAGGCTTTCTCAACAAGATCATCCGCTTCGACACCTTTCATACCGCCATCCAGTATCTTTCCTATGCCCTGGCAGGTCTGCCCTATATGGGCGTGGGCAGGAACTTGTCGTATAAAAAAGAACTGTTCTTCCGGAACAAAGGATTTTCGGGCATCAACCACCTGCCCGGCGGGGATGATGACCTGTTCATCAATAAGGTTGCGACGAAAGACAACACGAACATTGTCATCGACCCCGATACCTTCACCATGTCCGAGCCAAAGAAAACATTCGGGGAATGGTTCAGACAGAAAGCCCGTCATTACAGCACCGCAAAATATTACAAGCCCCTGCATAAATTCCTGCTGGCCACGTACTCCTCTTCACACATCCTGTTTTATCCCCTCTTTATTGCCAGCCTCATCAGCTTCGACTGGCGCTTTGTGCTGCCGGTATTCGGTCTGCGCCTGCTGGTGCAGGGTTTTATTTATTATAAGGCCATGAACAAGCTGCAGGAACAGGATCTCTTTGCCTGGTGGTGGCTGCTCGATATCTGGATGTTCGTGTATTATCTCATCTTTGTCCCAGCAATATGGAAAAAGCCTCGTCCGACCTGGAACTGATACAACAGTATTTTGCTGATTTTTCACCCGTGCAGTTGCAGCAGCTGGCTGCCCTGGAAGGGTTGTACACGGAATGGAACGATAAGATCAATGTTATCTCCCGCAAGGACATCGGCAGCCTGTATGAGAAACATGTCCTGCATTCCCTGACCATCGCCGCCGCCTTTGCATTTGAAAAAGGCATGCAGGTCATCGATATCGGCACAGGAGGCGGATTCCCCGGCATACCCCTCGCCATTCTTTTTCCAGACACCCAGTTCCATCTGGTAGACAGCATCGGCAAAAAGATCAAAGTGGTGGAAGCCGTCAGCGCGGCGATCAGCCTGAAGAATATCACCGCACAACATGGGCGTGCCGAAGAGATAAAGAACAGAAAATTCGATGCCGCCATCTCCCGCGCGGTCGCCCCGTTAAAAGACCTGTGGACCTGGTCCAGGCCCCTG
>DATHHO010000269.1:0-15271 GCA_035317125.1 Puia sp. | reverse complement strand
AGTTCGCCATCGTGGTGTCCGGCAGCGTGCTGATCTCGGCCTTTGTCGCCCTGACTCTGTCTCCGATGATGAGCGCCTATCTGCTCAGGGCCGGCTCTTCGCATGGCTGGCTCTACCGCAAGACGGAACCCTGGTTCGTAGCGCTTAATAAAGGATATGAAAGATCCCTGTCGCTTTTCTTCCGCCGGCGCTGGCTGGGATTTGCGGTCCTGGTCGTGTCACTTGGCATTGCCTGGCTTATCCTGCCCACCCTTCCATCGGAGCTTGCGCCCCTTGAAGACCGTTCGATGGTGGGCCTGGCGGTCATCGCACCCGAAGGCACTTCGTATGAGAGCATGGAAGAAACGATGAAGGAGATCAGCAATTATGTCTCCGACTCGATCCCGGACCTCAACGGGAACAGGACCTATGCCGGGATCGCCGCATCCATCGGCACCCTGGTGCAGCCGGTGAACCTCGGCTTCCAGTGGGTGTTCCTCAAAGACCCCAAAGACCGGAAGAGCCACCTCACTCAGGGCCAGGTCTATCAGAAGCTGGTGCAGGCCTCGGGGAGGTTCCGCAACGTGATCTGTATCCCTATCCAGATCCCGACCATCGGCGGCTTTTCCAGCTCACAGCCCCTGCAGTATGTCGTTCAGGCGCCCGATCTGAAATCCCTCGTAGATGTCATGCCCAAGCTGATGGGCCAGGTGTATCAGAGCAAAAAACTCAGTTTCCAGGACCCGGATTTCAAGGTCAACAGACCCGAGATCGGCATCACCATCGACCGGCAGCGTGCCGCACAGCTCGGCATCTCGACGGAAGAGATAGGACGTACCCTGCAACTGGCGCTGAGCGGCAGGCGCTATGGATACTTTATCTACAACGACCGGCAGTATGAAGTGATCGGACAACTGGAAAGGCAGGAACGCTCCGCGCCCACCGACCTCCGTTCGCTGTTCCTCCGCTCCGGCAGCGGGGAAATGGTGTCCCTCGACAACCTGACGAAAATGAATGAAACGGTGAGTCCCCCGGCCATCTACCGCTATAACCAGTCTTACAGCGCCACCATTTCGGCTACACCGGCCCCCGGCGTCAGTCTGGGCGAGGCGATCAGGGAGATCGATGGTATCGCCAAAAGCGTGTTGCCCAAAAGCTTCCGTACCGATATGGCCGGCCAGAGCCGCGACTTTGCGGAGAGCAGCTCCAGTCTGGTATTCGCCTTCATCTTTGCGGTGATCCTCATCTACCTCGTGCTGGCCGCACAGTTCGAAAGCCTGATCGATCCGTTCATCATCCTGCTGACGGTACCCATGGCCGTTACCGGGGCGCTGCTCAGTCTCTGGCTCACCGGTCAGTCGATCAATATATTCAGCGAGATCGGCATCATCATGCTCATCGGGCTGATCACCAAGAACGGTATCCTGATCGTGGAATTCGCCAACCAGCGCAAGGAAGCGGGCATGACCGTCCGTGAAGCGGCGTTGTCCGCAGCGGCATCCCGGTTCCGTCCGATCCTCATGACCACGCTGGCGATGATCTTCGGCACCCTGCCCATCGCCTTGTCGCTGGGTACGTCATCGGGCAGCCGGACCTCTCTGGGCATCGTGGTGGTGGGCGGTCTGCTGTTCGCCGGCATTCTTACCCTCTATGTCATCCCGGCGGTGTATTCCTACCTCTCGCGCCCACATCGCGCAAAGGTCCCTGCACCGGTGACGCAGCCTATAAATACTGGATTCCCGGCACCGGTCCCGGGTCACCAGATCTAATTCATCAATAAGAAATTACACAGTATATGAACACCAGGAACAAACATGCGGACAGGCACCGGGACACCGGCCGGGATACTTACCCGGACTCAGATCCACAGGGTCATCCGTATATGCACATGAACAATTTTCACGATATGAATATCGTCAGACCATTTATCTATACCATTATCATATTCCTCGCGCTCTGTCTGGCATCCTATGTTGCCGGAGCGCAGACACTGGTCCCGACCCAGGCCTTGCAGGAAAATCAGGGGGCACAGCAGGATGGAGATGCGCAGGCATCTCCATCCCAGAAAGCGTTGTCCCTGAAGGAGGCGCTGTCGCAGGCCCGGGAACACAACCGGGACATAAAGATCGCCAGGCTCGATATCGCCCGGTCGGGTCAGGAAAAGATCGTCGCAAAGAGCCTGAGCCTCCCATCCGCAGGCATCGGTGCCCAGGCCAGCCATTACTTCCTGCTGCCCCCGTTCTTTGGATTCGGCAACGGCGGCAGCAATGGTCTGGGGAATAAAGTCCCTTACGCGCGCTATGGCGGTAAGGATCAGCTCTCGGCCACCCTCTGGGTCAGCCAGTCGCTTTATAATCCTGCGTCCCGGCCGGCATTGCGCCGTTCGGAACAGCAGGAGCAGCAGAGCAGTCTGCTCCTCCGCGACAAGGAGACCGAGACGGAAGCCCGTGTGCGGCAGACCTACCTGCAGATCCTTGTGCTTGGCGAAAGGATCCGTCTTCAGAAAGAAAGCCTCCACCGCAATCAGAAAGCGCTCGACGACGCCAGATCGCTGCTGGCCCAGGGCCGCGCGCTGCGCGTGGACACCCTCCGCGCCTTTACCAGCGTAAAGAACCTGGAGCCCGATCTGCTGAAACTGTCCTATGCCATCGAAGTAGGCAAGCTGCAGCTGAAGACCCTGATTGGGTCGGATTCGGCTCAGCAGATCGAACTGAGCGACAGCCTGGTCCTCCCAACTCCGGAGTCGATACCCGCCGAAGCCGAAGTCTATGCCGAAGCCGAAAAGAACAGGCCCGACCTCAGGGCCCTTGTCTTACAGCCAGGTATAGACGATCAGCAGATCCTGATCGCCGCCGCCGCCCGCAAGCCCACGGTAGCGCTTGTCGGACAATATCAGGTACAGACGCAGACAGGCAAATTCGATTATTTTAACTCGGCCTATCCTTCCACGCCTTTTGTGGGCGCACAGGTGTCGGTACCGTTGTTCAGCGGGTATGGCAACAAGGCAAAGGTGAGCGAGGCGAAGATCGTCCGGCAGCAATCCGTTATCCAGGTCGACAATGCGCGCGAACAGCTCCGGTCTGTCGTCAGACAGGCGGTTGCCAATGCGCTCGAAGCCGCTTCGCGGATACAGACCCGCATCACCGTGAAAGAGGCCGCCGCGCTGAGCTATGATATTACTCAATACCGTTATGCCAATGGCGTAGCCTCCCGTCTGGAGCTAACCGATGCGGAGCTGGCCCTTACCACCGCCCAGTCCAATTATCTTGAGGCCGTATATGATTATATTTCTGCACGTATCGAGCTGGACCGGACCAGGGGACGCTGACGGCGGAGATGATGCTGACCTATGGAGCTGGCGTCGCCGGACGAAAGGACGCTGATCGCGGCACTGATGATGCAGACCGTGGAGCTGGCATCGCCGGACGAAAGGACGCTGATAGCGGAGCTGCAAGAGCTAAACGCTGCAAAAATTTTTAGCGACTCAATTTGTGATAATCCCGGCTCAACCGGGATTTTTCGCGTCTGAACTAAGGCGATCAGCCACCGGAATTCCGGCGATACCGCTGTCCGTGTTTGCCACTGGCAGGTGCGCGTATTAAAAACGCATTATATTCTTTTAACTTTTTATTACATTCTTTGACACAGGCAGGATAGGTTGACCATTTATTCCTATTTTAGTGGCTATGACCGGCTTCCTGCGAACATTGTCTATAAGCTTTCTAGTCTTATCTCTCGGAAATGTACGGGCTCAGCAATTTTTGCCCGATACCACTGCCACCAGGATCGCTCTCGAAAATACCATTCAGTGCTACCACAACTTTATGGGCGAACAGGCCCTGATATACAATGGCATCGAACATATCGATTACCCAGTGATGACCGGCCATCCCTATTTTGATGCCGGAGGCGTACAGAAAGGCTCGGTCGTTTATGACGGCATTCTCTACGACGACATGCCCATGCTCTATGACCTGGTAAGGGACCAGGTCGTTATCTTTAATTTTTCAGGAGAGTCCATCAGCCTCTCCGGAGAAAAAATAAAAGAATTCTCTCTGCCCGGTCACCGGTTTATCAACAGCCCCTCCGGCTTTTATGAATTACTCTGTTCCGGCACCGTGACGCTGCTTGCCAAAAGGACCAAGACGGTAGAAGAATCCATAGTGGACCTTACGGTGGTATACACCGCCATAGAAAAAGATCATTATTTTATCATAAAGGGCGGCGTTAATCATCCGGTGGCCAATCTTAATTCCATGCTTGAGATCCTGAAAGATAAAAGGAAGGAGATCCGGCAAGACCTGCGGAGAAAAAAGATAAAGTACAGGAAAGAACATGACAGGGCGATGGTCTCGGCTGTTCAATATTATAACCAATCATCCCATCAGTAACCCCTATGCGCTACCGGAACTTTTTACTCTCTTTTATCCTCTTATTGTTCTCCACGGTCCGGCTGTCGGCGCAGGACTCCAGGAACATCCGCGTTACCGGCGACTTCGATGGGCAGTCCTTTGAACAGTTCGTAAAGATCATAGAGGCGTCCTCTTCCGTTCATTTTTATTTCAATCCCACTCAGTTCGACAGCCTGGTCATCCAACTCAGCGTGAAGGATCAACCGCTGGATAAAGTATTGGAAAAAGTGTTCGCGGGCACCGCCTTCCATTTTTCCTTCGACGAGCATGGCCATGTCTTTATCAGCAAGGGCCTTCAGATCCGGACGGAGCTTCCCGAAAGTTTCTTTAACGGCAGGACGCGCAACATAGATACCAGCGCCGGCAGGGAAGAAGAAGCGGCCACCGGACCCGCAGACAGAAAACGCGCGGCTAAATCCATCAGTTCCGAGAATAAGCTATACGAGATAGGCCGGAAGACGAATCAGATCCAGCAGGGCACGGCCATTATTTCAGGGGTGATCAGGAATGCGAGGACGGGAGAGCCCATTACCGGAGCGGCTATCTTTTCGGACAAGCCGGCCATCGGGACGGTCACGGATCAGTATGGTTATTTTTCGATCAGCCTCCCAAAAGGACATCATATCCTCAATGTGCAGGGCCTGGGCATGCGGGACAGCAAATATCAGGTCATCCTTTATTCCGATGGAAAACTTCCGATCGATATGCGCGAGCAGGTCACCACGCTGAAAACGGTTGTGATCTCCGCGGCGAAAACGGCAAATATCAACCGCGTTCAGATGGGAGTGGAACATCTCGACATCCAGACGATCAAGCAGGTGCCCACCGTGATGGGCGAAGCCGATATCCTGCGGGTCGTACTCACGCTGCCCGGCGTGAAGTCGGTAAGCGAGGCCAGCACGGGTCTCAATGTCCGCGGCGGCGCCAGCGACCAGAATCTGATCCTTTTCAATGGGACGACCATCTATAACCCTTCGCATTTTTTCGGGATGTTCTCCGCCTTCAACCCAGATGTGGTAAAGGACATAGAACTATACAAGAGCAGTATCCCCGCGAAATATGGGGGAAGGCTTTCCTCCGTGCTCGATATCTCCAGCCGGGAAGGGAATAAAAAGAATTTTTCCGGGGTAGCCGGGGTCGGTCTGCTCACCAGCAGGGTCATGCTCGAAGGCCCCATCGTGAAGGACAAGACCTCCTTTATCCTTGGTGGCCGCACGACCTACGCCAACTGGCTGCTGGGGGCGCTGCCATCGCAGTACAAACACAGCCGCGGGTCCTTCAGCGATCTCGACCTGACAGTGAGCCACCAGCTCAATGCGAAGAACAGCTTCTATTTCACGGGGTACCTCAGCAATGACAAGTTCAATCTGAACAACGATACGACCTATGGCTATGGCAACAGGAATATTTCGGTCAAATGGAAGCATACGTTCAGCGACAAGCTGAACAGCGCCATCAGCGGGGGATACGACCATTACCTTTATCATGTCAGCAGCGGGGGCAATCCGGTGGACGCCTTCAAACTCGGGTTCGATATCAAGCAGCTCAACCTGAAGAGCGACTTCACCTGGTTCCTCAATTCCAAACATACCATCGACTTCGGCGCCAGTTCCATCCGGTATACGCTGCATCCAGGCTCCTATACGCCAAACAGCAAGCGATCACTGGTAACGCCGGATACGGTCGCCCGGGAACAAGCCCTGGAGAGCGCCATCTATCTGGCCGACCGTTATAATATTACGCCTAAGCTGTCCATCAACGCAGGTCTCCGCTGGTCGCTTTATAACTATTTAGGCCCCCATGAAGAAAGCATCTATGCTCCCGGTCTGCCGGTACAGGAATCCAACAAGGTCGGAACAAAAGAATATGGCAGCGGGGCCATCATAAGGACCTATCAGGGACCGGACTACCGGCTATCGGCCCGGTATGCCTTTACCAACAGCTTTTCGGTGAAGGCGGGGTATAATTCACAGCGGCAGTATATCCATATGCTGTCCAATACCACATCGATGGCGCCCACGGATATCTGGAAGCTGAGCGACCGGAACATCAGACCGGAACTGGGCGACCAGATCTCCCTCGGTCTGTATAAGAACCTTCATTCCAATACCATCGAGACCTCCCTTGAAGTCTATTATAAGCGGCTGAAGGATTATCTCGACTACCGATCGGGCGCCACGCTGATCATGAACCACCATATCGAGACGGATGTGCTGAATTCGAAAGGCAAGGCCTACGGGGTCGAGTTCATGGTCAAAAAACTGACGGGCAAGCTCAATGGATGGGTCAGCTATACCTGGTCGCGCACCCTGTTAAAAACAGACGATCCCCACGCGGGCGAGTTGGTGAACGAAGGCCAGTATTACCCAGCCGACTTCGATATCCCGCAGAATATCACGATCGTGGGCAATTTCAGGGTCAACCATCGTTTCAGCGTCAGCATGAATACAGTGTACAGCACGGGCCGTCCTATTACGCTGCCGATAGGGCGGTATAATTATGGAGGAGGGCAGCGGGTGCTGTATTCGGACCGGAACATCTACCGGGTCCCGAATTATTTCCGTACGGACCTGTCGATGAATATCGATGGCAATCATAAAGTACATCAGGTGACGCATAATTCATGGACGATCGGGGTGTACAATCTGACGGGAAGGCACAATCCGTATTCCGTTTATTTTATTACCGAGAACGGGAACATCAACGGGTATAAATTGTCGATTTTCGGCAGCGCCATTCCATTTGTGAACTTTAATATCCGGTTTTAACATGAAAAAGATATTTTGTGTACTCCTTGTTCTCTCGATGGCCTGTAAGGAATCTTATGTTCCGCCGGTCGTCTCCTCGAATATTTCGCACCTCGTGGTGGAGGGATTTATCAATAATGGCGCCGATACTACATGGATTACCCTGTCGCATACCTACAAGCTCGACGATTCGGCCAGCGTGACCCCCGAGCTGAATGCCCAGGTGTATGTGGAGGACAAGAATGGCAGCGCTTATCCACTTTCGGAAAACGGGAACGGCGTTTATATCGCACCCGGTCTTTCCCTGAATCCCAGTCTGCAATACCGGCTTCATATCAGAACTTCCGGTGGAAAGAACTATGCATCGGACTATGTGGAGCTGAAGACCTCGCCGCCCATCGACAGCATAGGATGGACGGATTCGGACGCCGGCCTCCAGATCTACGCCAATACCCACGATCCGCAGAATGTCAGCCACTATTACCGGTATGAGTATAACGAGACCTGGGAATTTCATTCCGTTTATTTTTCGTACTTTAAATATGAGAACCGTTCTATCTCTTCCCGGTATCCAAACCTTGTCTACACCTGCTGGAAGTCGACACCCTCCACCACCGTCCTGCTGGCATCATCGGCCAAGCTGGCGTCGGATGTGATCTATCAGGCGCCCCTTGTCCTGATCCCCAACAGTTCCTGGAAGATCAGCGTGATGTACAGCATCCTGGTGAAACAATATGTGCTGACCACGGAGGGATATAATTTCTGGCTGAACCTGCAGAAAAATTCCGAACAGATCGGTTCCATCTTCAGTCCGCAGCCTTCTGAAAGCAAGGGGAATGTCCATAACTTGTCCGACTCTACGGAACAGGTGATCGGATTTGTCAGCGCGGGCACCATGCAGCAGAAGAGGGTTTATTTCACACCGGGCGAGCTGCCCAACTGGCACCTGCAATTTTATACCGATGCATGCTCCGAAATGTCCATACCCGATAATCCGGACAGCCTTGAACATTTTCTCGGCTCGGGTTATGCCTGGCCTATCGACTACTCGACGGGTGTCATAGGCGTGGGCGTACGATACGATATCGCCCCCCGGGAATGTGCGGACTGCACCCTGACCGGCTCAAACCAAAAACCATACTTCTGGCCCTGAACAATCTTAAATGTATTATGCTGAAAAATAGTAAATACTTGTTTTTGCTGATCACGGTCCTCTCCGTCGCCGGACAGGCGGCCGCACAACCGGATGGGCTGAACGGCCTGCAGGTTAAATTTGATGCATACCGGAGTCGTACGGTCACCGAAAAGCTTTTTGTTCATACGGACAAGCCCTCTTATCTCGCGGGAGAGATCTGCTGGCTGAAGATCTACTGTGTTGACGGCCGTACGCACACGCCTCTCGAGCTCAGCAAAGTCGCCTATGTGGAGATCCTCGACAAGGACGACCACTTCGTCCTTCAGGGAAAGATCGCGCTTGAAGCCGCGGAAGGGAAGGGGTCTTTCTTTCTGCCGCTCACGCTTAATTCCGGAAATTACAGGCTCAGGGCCTATACCAACTGGATGAAAAATTCCGGCCCCGATTATTTTTTCGAGGCTCCCCTGACGATCATCAATACGCTGAAAGAGCTGCCCGCGCCCGGCGCGGCCGCAGCCACGCGTTCATCCGGGGGAGGCACCGCATCCAATGATCCAGCTTCCGGCAGCGCCGCAGGGACCACGCCCTCCGATTCCAAACCTGTCCTTTATAAGATCGGTTTTTTCCCCGAAGGGGGCAATCTTATCACGGAGGTCCCCACCAGGATCGCGTTCCGCGTGACGGACCGCAACGGGATAGGAGCAGACTGCAAAGGCTATATCACCGATGAACGCAAGGATACGGTCGGCTCTTTTTTGCCACTGCGCTTTGGCATCGGCAGCTTTTTATTCACCGCATCGGCTGGGCACCGCTATCAGGCCTGGCTCAGTTTCCCCGACGGGGAAACGCTGTCAAAGGAATTGCCCACGGCCAACGACCAGGGGTATGCGATGCGGGTGGAAGAAGGAAGTAACGACAAGCTGAAAGTGACGGTGCATGCCCGTGGCGCCTCCTCCCGCGAGCTGATCCTTTTCGGACAGTCCCGTTCCTCGGTGCGCTGCTTGCTGCGGGCCACACTGGCACAGGACAGCGCTTTATTCCTGATCGACAAGGGCAGCCTCGGCGAAGGGATCAATCAGCTGACCCTTTTTGATGCCGGGCTCCGGCCTCTCGGTGAAAGATTGTATTTCAAACGTCCGGCCGGACAGCTATCCATCGGTCTAGCCAGCGACCAGCCGGGATACGGTACCCGCCAGAAGGTCAGTCTGTCGCTGGATGTGCCGGGTACGGAGGCCGCACCGGCGGCAACCGGCGGGGCAACCTTAGCCGGCAAAGCGATCCCGGGGGCCGGCGGGCAGGGTGGGGGCGCATCCGCCAGCCTTTCTTTGTCGGTGTACCGTGACGACTCCCTGACCACTCCGCCACAGGACCTGGATATTGATAATTACTGGTGGCTGAGCTCCGACCTGCGTGGCCGGATCGAATCGCCGGATTATTATTTCTCCGCCAGCGGCCCGGCTGCGGACCAGGCCCTCGACAACCTGATGCTTACCCATGGCTGGAGAAGGTTCCGCTGGGAGAATATCCTCCAGGACAAGCAGCCCGCGCTGCAATACCCACCCGAATTCAACGGGCAGCTGATCACGGGACGGCTGACGGACGAGCACACGGGCGCGCCTATACGCGGAAGGCTCTGCTTCTTTTCGGTGCCGGGAATACAGTTCCGGTTCCAGACCTCCAAAGCGGATTCCGCTGGCCGCGTATATTTCGATATCAAAGATTTCTATGGTCCGCAGGGTTTTATCGTCCAGTCGGGCACGGAGAATGACAGCCTTTGTAAAGTGGATATCTTCAGCCCCTTCAGCGAACAATATTCAGCGGAACGCCTGCCCGTTTTTTCGTTGTCCCCGGCACAGCGTCAGTCGCTGCACGACCGCAATATAGCCATGCAGGTGCAGAACATCTATTCCGGCGACAGCCTGCAGAAATTCCGGGCCGCGCTCATGGATACCTTCCGGTTCTATGGGAAATCGGACTATACCTATATGCTCGATGATTATGTGCGGTTCACCACGATGGAAGAAGTGCTGAGGGAATATGTCAGGGAGATCAATGTCAATCACGAGCATGGAAGACTGCATGTGGTGATGCTGAACGAGCCGCACCATGAATTCTTCGACGACGACAACACGCTGGTCCTGCTGGATGGAGTACCTGTGACCAGGGACAAAATATTTTCTTATGATCCGCTCAAAGTAAAAAGACTGGACGTCGTCCCCCGTGAATATTTCCAGGGGCCGGCTGCATTTTCCGGGATCGCCAGCTTCACGACCTATAAGGGAGATTACGAAGGCCTTGAGCTGGATCCCCGGAGTGTCCTGGTCGACTACGAGGGACTGCAATGGCAGCGGGAATTCTACGCCCCCGAATATACTACGGAACAGCAGACCGCCAGCCGTCTGCCCGATTTCAGGGACCTCCTGTTCTGGGAGCCCGGTATCCATACGGAAGGCGGGGAGAAAAAGCAATTCAGCTTTTATACCTCCGATCTGCCGGGTAAATACCGGGTCGTGGTTCAGGGGATGACGGCTGACGGGCGGGCCGGGTCGAAGACGATGAGCTTCGAGGTTAAATAATTCAATGGGTATTTGTAAATTTAAAAAACCACCGGGGTAGATGGTTTGATTTATAAGCTATTTTCCCAACGATCCAACGTAATTATCCTCTGTCCAACTTTATCTCCCTCGTCTCGATCCTGGAAGAGTTTTCCTTTACCATATAAGGCTGAGATGCGATAACCAGGGCCATGTCAACACCAGGCACTTGTGTAGAAACAACAGTAGTCGTGCTCGAATTCGTGTGTCCAATGCTATTATTGTTTGTATCAGCCATGATTCGCTATTTACTTTGGGTGTAAGGTACAATTTTTTTAGCATTAACTATCTCAACCTTCTGAGCCTTTTCATCTCTTTTACTAATATGATAACCAATGCATAGCACGTAAGGTGCTGCTGCCATCAATCCAAATAACAAGGCCCTGTAATAATGGGCACTCTTTTTTACAAATACATTGCGATTATTTACCTGGGCGTTATTCAATTCATCAATATATGATGCTTTTAATAATTGATTAATTCTTTTTTTTACTTCTTCGATCTCATCGGGTGTCATTTTATTATTGATTTCTCTTGTTTCATATTGAATCCGCAAATCCTCATAATAATGCTTAGATATTTCAAGATATGAAACGTACACAGGCCACATTAACTTTATAGTGAATGTCATGCTAAATGCAATCAAGACAAGCATCACCAGTAAGGCACCCCTGAATACCCATGAAGCATTATCTTGAAAATCCTGTACAATTGGAATCAGATATATACCCAATGCTGAATAGATCAAAATAACAGTTGTAAGCCTTCCAAGTACTAACTGGTAAGCAGAGGTATATTGCTCAACCCTTTTTTCACTTATTTCCACTATATAGTCAAGATCATAGAAAGATTTCTAGGTATTCATATAATGCTTTTACTCCATTCAATAAACGCATTATAAAATTATAAAAATAAGATGCATGAAAACAAACTTCTTTTCATTTCGAATTGATAAGCTTCCCGGTCGCCCTGCGGGGCGGCGGCCAGCGTCGCCGCTTACGGCTTGTCCCACCACACCCTGCCTGTCAGGTCATCTTTCCCGTTCAGCCCCGGCTGGGCCAATATGGCCGCTTTATAATTGGCCGGGTTGATATTTGGCTCCGTGCTTGGATAGGCCTGTCTTCTGGGAATGGGAATATTATTATTATTGGGCGCAGGCGTCAACACCGGATAACCCGTTCTTCTCCATTCAGCCCAGGCCTCATAGCCATTCATGTACAGATGGACCCAGCGCTGGTAGCCGATCTGCTTCAGGGCATTTGCCGGATCATAGGGTATACCCGCCTGCGCCATATAGGCTGGCAGGTCGGTGATATCGCCCTGATCGTCTTTGTCGTAGGTCGCTTTTTCCACCTGGGCGTCGAGCGCATCGTTATAGGCTTTAAAGCTGTTCCGGTTCCATTGCCTGACCGATGCTTCGATAGCGGCGTTGTATTTCAGCGCGGCGTCGGCGTCGCCGCCGGCCAGCCATCCCAGCTTATCCGCCTCCGCTATGGCCAGCAGCACCTGAGCATAGGTGACGATATAACAAGGCGCGTTCTGAGTACGGACATGAACGCCGATCAGCGAAACGTTCTGTGACGATATGGTTCCGATAGCATTCCCGTCCAGCCCATAAGGCACACCGGCATAGTCGCCGGTAGCGGGCGTCGGGTCGGCAAAGACCTTCAGCCGGGGGTCGCCCAGCGGCTTCATATAATCCACCAATGTTTTACTGGCCCAGTACCAGGGACGGCCCTGGACGTTCACCACATAATACCAGTAATTCTGGTTGGTCGCATCCGCCAGGTGTACATACACGGCATTCTGGTTGTTCGCTGTAAACACACCCGCCGTCATCGCATCGGCAAACTGCTGCTTACCCGTTGCGGGATCGATCTTCGATAAACGCAGCGCCATCAATGCCCGCATGGAATTGGCGAGCTTGCGCCAGTTGTCCATATTACCGCTGTATAAGATGTCCCCCGTCACCGGGTTGCCATCGTCTATCTGGGCAGCGGCCTCTTTCAGCTCCTTCAGCAGATCGGTGTAAATATCTTTCTGGGCGTCGTATTTCGGCGTAAAATTTCCTTTCCCTTTCAATGCCTCCGAATAGGGGATGTCACCCCAGCGGTCGGTCATGTGCCAGAAGAAATACGCCCGCAGGATACGTGCCACCGCCAGTTGGTTGGCCTTCGATCCCTCGTTCACGTTAAACGACTTCGTGCCGATAATGGTCTGGAGGTTCTCCAGCGCACCGGCATAGATGCCGTAGAAATCGAAGTTCACCGAGATGTACCTGGAATCGTCCGTATAGGGCTTTTCCGACCATTGCTGGGTATACAGCGCCCCGGAGATCGACTCGATGACCACAGGGAACTGATTGATGGTATAGGTGAGGAGCTGGGCGTTGGAGGCCGTTGTGGGGTTATTGGGATCGACGTTGATATCGCCGCTGAATTTTTTGCAGCCTGTTGTCATTACCAACAGCACAAAAGAAAATATTATAAAGGTTGTTTTTTTCATGTCCGGTAGTTTTTAAAAGGAGATAGTCAGATTAGCACCATATGAACGCGCGGTCGCCAGCTGGCCCGTTTCCAGCCAGTTGAGCGAGGAAGATCCGGTGGCGAGCTCCGCAGGGTTGATCCCCTTCGGCGCTTTTTGCCAGATCATAAACGCGTTCCTCGCGATGAACGCAATGTTCAGGCTTTTGAAAGGAAATCTGGGAAGAGCTGCCTTGCTGAAGGTATAGCCCAGCCGCAGTTCGCGCATCCGTATGTACGACGCATCGAACAACCATTCCTCGTATACTTTACTGCCAATGGTATTCCGGTAATAGGTCCTTGCATTTACGTATGCCGACACTTCCTGCCCGCTGGCCGCGGAAATACCCGTGACTTTTATACCGCCGCCGGTGGCCAGATCATCCCGGATGTTTTTTCCCTTGTCGTTCATCGTTGCCGTTTCTGCCGCCTGTCCGCTTTTTACAGCCAGCATTTTTGTCCAGCTGAAAAATTTGCCCCCGCTCTGAAAATCGATGGCGGCGGAAAGATCGAAATTCTTCCAGGTGACCGTATTCAGCCAGCCACCGGTAAACCGCGGCAGCACGCTGCCAAAATTATGACCGGTCGACCACATCGGGAGGTTGGAGGCGTCCAGCAATATCTTGCCGGATTTCGCATCGCGCTGGTAGCCATTGCCAACCAAGGACCCGAAGGCTTCTCCCACATTGGCGAGGAGGTACATGTCGACGCTGGCATACCGGTTGTAGTCCAGTTGCAGGGAATTGAGCCCGGGGTACAGGGCTTTGATCTTACTTGAATTACGGCTTGCGTTGAACGTGGTCACCCAACTGGTATTTTTTGTTTTTACCGGTGAGCCGGTGACGCTCAGTTCAATGCCATGGTTCTCTATATTGCCGGCATTGATCACATAGCTGGTATAACCGCTGGGACCCGGCACATTCAGGGGCAGCACGGCGTCCTTGTTGCTTTGCCGGTAATACGTGGCGCTGAAGCCGACGCGGTCACCCAGGAATTTCATATCGAGCCCTGCTTCGTACGCCGTGCCCAGAGAGGGTTTCAGCCCGGGGTTGTTCAGCTTGTCCGGCACTTCCATGGGAAAGCTGGTGCTGTAGGGCTGGCCAAGTGTATAAGAGGCGCCTGTCTGGTACACATCGATGTCCGCGCCGGCCTGCGCATAGCTCACCCTGAATTTGCCGTAGGAGAGCGGCTTCCATCCGAGCAGCTCGCTGAATACAAAGCTTCCGGAAAAAGACGGATACACATACGAGTTATTATCCTGCGGAAGCGCCGAAGAAATATCATTCCGAACGCTGGCATCCAGGAAAAGGATGTTGTGGTACCCGAGCGTCACCGATGCGTAGGCGCTTCGTACTTCTTTTTTTCTCAGGTAATTGGTGACAAGCGGTCTTTCGAGAGAGTTGGCAATATTATAGAAACCGGGTGTGACGAAGCCGCCCTGGGTCTCCTCGCGTAAATAGTCATAGTGCTGAGTAAGGATATTGCCACCAAGGTTGGCATTCAGCGAGATATCGCCAAAGCTCTTGTTATAAGACGCCAGGAATTCATAGTTCATTTCCTTGGACTGGTACTTGCCGGTGTAGTAAGAAGGCGTACCCCTGCCGCCGGGAGCGTTCCGTCCGTCGATATTCTGGGTAAAGCCGTCCTGCCTCACAAAGCCGCTGACCTGCAGGCCGGGCAACAGGGTGTAGGTCAGCCCTACATTCCCGAAGAAGCGGTCCCGCGAGTCATGAGCAGGGTTTTCGTATGCATCGAAATAAGGGTTGTTCCAGTCGATGGGCGTCATGTCCTCATAGACGCCTTCGCTGTTCGGATCGTTGAGGTTCCATTGATAGAAAGTGCCGTCCGGATATTTATACTGTTTCAGTTTTTTCATGTCGAG
>DATHHO010000268.1:0-3403 GCA_035317125.1 Puia sp. | reverse complement strand
CGGATTGGCCAGTTTTCCGGTGGCCAGCACGCTGCCCGGTCTGGCATCGAAATTATAAGGACCTCTATCGGAGGGATAATAGGCCATATCGAAGGTGATCAGCTGGGCCTGGCCCGTCTGCACCGTTTGTTCCGGGAAAAGGTCCGAGACATTGATCGGCGCGATCCGCGGATCGGCCAGGACGTTTTCATAACGGTCAGGATTATTCGTATTGGAATGGTCCTGCAGGGTAGGCTCGATATTGTACCAGGCCAGCTTGGCCCTGTTGTATCCGTAGTCTAGCGAGTCGTTAAGGCTTCCTTCGGGGAACAAAGGCGGATACTGCCCGTTCTGTCCCTGGGGAGTGGAGGCCAAGGCCCAGCTCGTCAGCGGGAACCGCAGATCGATGGAGCTGGTAGACCCCTCGAAATCGTCGATATAGACCGCGCCGCTGCTGCCCTTGCCGATCTGGGGCGCGTGGCCCGGCTTCAGAATGGCCGCCTCGCCATAAGCATTGATGGTGCTCGATTCCTTAGTGGTATACAGCAGCTTGTTCACGAGGCGGGTCAGTTGCGGCGTTTGTGCCCGGTAGTTAAAATCCACTCCGTAGATCGTGTTGTGAATGGGGTCCTCGCCGTAATTGGTTTTGCTGAAGAAAGGACGTTCGTTCAATTTTTCTATGGTGCCCCCGAAGGTCAGCGACTCGGTGGGCGTACTCTTGGCCAGGTAGTCCAGCCGCAACCCCATAAAGCTTCGCTGCTGCGTGCCGAAACTGGCATTGTTCTCATACGATACATTGACGGCAACACCCGAATTGATGATCGCCTGGTTGATGATCTGTACGGAGCCAAGGTTGTAGTCGACCACATAATCGACGTTCTCCCGCAAGGTCTGACCGCCGGCCGTCACGATCACGGAGCCCGGCGGCACGTTGAAGGCGCCAAGGGAAAGATTGGAAGTGGACTGGCCTTTGGCCGAGCCGCTCAGGATATAGCGGTCTACATTGGCGAAGGTCTGCGCCACCGCCTTTATCGTATCGTACAGCTGGTGAAATATATACTTGTCCTTGAGCGCCTGCGGGGCGCCCGCAAAAGCCAGGGTCTCGAGGTCATTCCCGAACGGCTCCAGCACAGGGAAAATGATCCTGCCCTGCGGCGAAAGGACGGTGAAGCCTTCCAGATAATCGAAGATCCCATCGGGCTGGGGATCGTTGCGCGCGTTGAGCCGGTCCAGGTTAAGCACCGTCAGCAGCGGGATACTCGCTTTGGGGCCTTCCGGGAGATATCTTTTTGTGCCCTTGCTGGGCTCGTCGTATAATATGTTCAGCTGAAATCCGGCAGAGGTGATATTGGACAGATAGCTGCCGCTGGCCGTCTTCAGCGAATACACGTTCTTCATCATCAGCCCCCAGAGCGGCAGGTTCGTACGCTGCGAGGTCGCTTTCAGCAATTTCAGATACAGCACTTTCTGCGCGCCTGCGCCTCTTCCGAGGGAGGTATCGGGGGGCACATCCTGGGCAAATTCACCTACCTGGTAGATGCGGCCGTTATAGCTGTACTGATAAGCTACCGCCAGCACATCATTGGCCTGAAGGGTCTGGTTGACGGAAAGGAACCCCACCTGCTGATTGAAATAATAATCGTTGGGGCCCAGCTTGCGCGCATAAACCATTTCAAAGTCCTGCACCTGCAGGAGCCCGAGCGCATTCAGATTATTGGCCGCGGACGACGGGTCCCGGCTGTTCGGTCTGTTGATGACGCTGTTGTATTCGGTATTGGCGCCGTTATAAGGGTAAGGCACGGCAGCCTGCGGATGTACATTGGAGTTATATGGCGATGCCTCTCCAAGGTCCATGAGGCCGACGATCGTCCTCGAGCCCGTATCCAGCCCTGCCCGGTTGGTCACCCAGACCTCCATCCGGAGGATCTGCACCTGCGAGCTGACGACGGGCAGCTTGGACATGGCGTTGTTGTAATTGCTGCGGAAATATTGTGACAGCAGGAAGTGCCGGTTCTCTTCATAATCGTCTGCCTTGAAGGAGTAGGTGGTGACGGCGGCCCCGCCCTGGGAGGCGACGGATTGCCGCTGCGAACGCTGGTTGGCCAGCACCGCCGTAACGGACAATTTGCCGAACTGCAATTGTGTCTTGATCCCAAACAGCGATTGCGCGCCTCCGATGAGGGTGGATTTGGTGGTAAAGGTCACGTTACCCGCCTCGATCTTCTTGATGATCTCGTCGGGGCCACCGGTATAGTCCAGCTTCAGCTGGTTCTCAAAATCGAAAGTTGCCTGGGTGTTGTAGGAAATGGGGAGCTTCAGCTTATCCCCTATATTGCCGACCACGTTGATGTTGGCGCTCTCGTTAAAATCGAAGCCACCCGTCTTCCGGGCGCTTTCGGGCAGGGTCGGGTTCTGGATATTCTGCCCCTGATAGCCCGCTGTGATATCCACATTCCCCTGGGGCCGGATATCTATTTTACCGTTCCCGAAAATGCGGTTGAACAGGTTATTGCCCACGTACAGCTTGGGCCGGAGCAATTTCCGGTTGAGCGCATCCAGCGCGTCCGCGCGTTTCCGGAAATAATCTTCTTCCGAGTTTTGGCCCTGAAGACGCATCAGCTCTTCGAACGTGAGATAGGTCGGTTTTCTATAATACTGATTGCCAACCTTTTCAACGATATAATACTGTTGAGTCTTTGGATCGTACTCGATCGAATCTCTGATGTTGACGGGGTCTTTAAGATCGAAGGGATTTCTGT
Source organism: Puia sp. (assembly GCA_035317125.1). Taxonomy (GTDB): domain Bacteria; phylum Bacteroidota; class Bacteroidia; order Chitinophagales; family Chitinophagaceae; genus Puia. The sequence goes on along the minus strand of DATHHO010000268.1, from coordinate 665 downwards.
TGCGGTCGGAGAACGGGTCTCCGCGGCGGTCCTGGATGGGGAATTTTAAGGTATCTGCTTTTTTGCCGGAACTGTCTGTTTTTTTTCCTGAGCTGTCCGCTCCTGGTTTGGTCGTATCGGCTGCGGCTGCGCCCAAAGTCCTCAGCCCGAAGTTCAACGCTGTTCCCGTCTGGCCTTTTGCTGCCCTTTCCGCCCGCGCTGCTGCCGGGTTTTCTCCCCGCCCTCCGGCTTCTTCCGGGAACTCGTGCGCGGTCGCAGTAGTGCAAAACACCACGGAAGCTACGGCAAAAAGTGCCGATGCCGGAACTAGCTTAAACAGATAGCGGGTCAAACTTTCCTCAAGAATTAGTTAAGTAGAGATAAAAACGATAGGCTTACAAGATTTTTAAGGCTTTCTTAATTACATCCTCCACTCTATCCGTTCCGGATGCCTCGATGATTACTTTTTTGATGGCTTGTTCCGCGGCAGGTCTGGCTATACCAAGGGTGATCAGTGCATTTAACGCGTCCTGTTCCAAGGTATTGTTTATCAATGATGAAATATTTGTTTCCTCTTTGTTACGACCGATCTTATCGCGCAATTCCAGGATGATCCTTTCGGCCGATTTTTTACCGATCCCTTTTATACTCTCCAGCTGCCGGGTATTGCCCTGTACGATCGCCCT